>JAGQWR010000132.1 GCA_020437105.1 Saprospiraceae bacterium | reverse complement strand
GACTTGAGGTAGTGTGAGTGTGCCCAAATAGCTATCGGGAATGAATTAGTTGTTCAGTAGATTCGTGCTTCATTCAAAATTAGAAGATACGTTTTAAACAATTCAATCGCGTTAAACCTTCGCGAAGCGAACTCAATGAATCAACGTAGCATACGCATTGATCTTTATAGTCTGCCCACGCGGTTCTATATAAGAGACAACGACCAGGTAAACGCCGGAAGGCGCCAGTTCTCCCGTATTGAATTTTCGGCCGTTCCAGGATTCATAGGGATCATTGGTTTCAAAAATTTTCTCCCCATAGCGATTCCAAATTTGAAAATTAAAATCGCGTGCGCCCTCCATAACTCCCTGTCCCCGGAAAAAATCATTCGTTCCATCCGCGTTGGGAGAAAAGGCGTTGGGTAAAAAATAGCGAACCTGTGGCTCAATATCCAGCCTGACAGTTGCTGTATCCTTACATCCGCTTTCATGCGTTACAATTTGCACCACATCCATATATCCCGTGTCCGGGAATGTAAAGACAGGATCGGAATCGAAGGAAATACCGAAGCCGCCAAAATCCCATTTCCAGGTTTTGGCGTCTATTGACTCATCCGTAAAATAAGCCGTCGGGTTAAAATTGCTCAGCTCAAGCGGAGAATAAGAAAAACCAGCGACAGGAGAAGGCCGTATTTCTATCAGATCATTATAAGTCGTATCCGTAAAACAGCCAATGGGCGAGGTAATTTCCAGGCTAACAGTGTAAATACCCGGCTCCTCGTAAACATGGATGGGACTGATTCCTTCACCAAAAGTGCCGTCCCCAAAATCCCAAACGATATCATACGTTTCATCGATCGGAAAAGAGAGGTTATCAAACACAATACGCCCGGGCTGGCAAGCCAGGTAATCACTTGGAGCAAGCACAATTAATGCCGGAACCGGGTAATAGTTTATATTCATTAAAAGAGAATCCTGGCATCCATTAATGTCGGTTACCGTTAGATTGACAGGTAAATTTCCGGGCACATAATACAAGTGTTCCGGATTCTGGTCTGTTCGCGTATTTCCGTCGCCAAAATTCCACAACCAATCAACTACGGTATTTGGCCCTGCTCCCGAAACCGAGAGATCTGTAAAAATGACCGGCGCAGAAAGACAGGTATCATATTCAAAGTCAAAATCGGCTTCAACAGCCGGGTAAATGCCAATCTCAATTTCTGCTGTATCCGCGCAGGTGGTACCAGGGTTTAGCACCAGCGAACCACTATAATCCCCATTACCCGGAAATTCGACGGTAACGTCATACGTATTAAAGGTCTGAATGGTGCCATTGAGGTCAAAGGACCACACAATTTCATTGATAAACTGGGCCTGAAAACTTTCGTTGAAGATCGTCACTACACTATCGCCACAGGAGATCACTCGAAAAACATCCCCAATCAACAAATCTTCTTTGATATCAGCCACAATTGTCGGCTCACAGTTGGCTACATTAAATTGAAAATCGCGGCGCAGGGTACTAAGCAAAACACCATTCCGGTATTCCTCGACGCAAACGCCCACAACATACTGGCCTAAATTATTCGGCACACCGGTAATGAACCCGGTGTTGGGATCAATGGCCAGCTGCGGATTGCCATTTAAGGGATTATTAAAACTGTAGGGCGGATTGATAAAATTAACCTGTGGATAAAAACCAGCCAGACTGGGATCTGGCGGAAGGTCCGGATTCGGAGCAACTCCGGTCGGAATAGCAGGTTGATTGGTGTTATTTCCGCCACCTAAAAATGGCGCACAGAGCGAATAGACCAAATCATCCCCATCAATATCGGTAGCAGAAAAGTCAAAATCAATAGACTCGCCGGCACAAATAATAATTGGTGGCGATCCGTTAAAGGCCGGACTGTTATTGCAAAGTGTTTGTGCTTCCGGAGTGAGTTCCATGGTATAGGTAGCACCTGCATCACCCGGATTCACTATATTCGTAATCGTATTATTTCGGCAGCAACGCTGGTAGGTCAGGTGATAAGACTCTCCCGTATAGGGAAGATTAAGCGTAAAAACATAGGTCCCTTCCTCGACGCAAACATTAGGCGGAATAATCAGACAGGGATTACTCAGTTCTGGTTCCACATCTTCAATAAAAGGTGCCCCCGGATCAACACTGGCATATACCGCAGTAGAAGTGCCTTGATAAACAGTAAGTTGAAGTGGATAAGGAGAGTTTGGTGCGCCATCAAAGTCGGCACCGGCACCGGCACAATCCCGATATATTTTCAATGTAAACGTGTAAGACCCTCCACCATTACACACGTAAGTAATCTCTCCGCCGATAATATGCGCCCCGAAAAGCGAAAACGCCGTAAATAGTATCAGGCCAGCGATCAGACCCATCCGCAACATCCTTCCCATAGTATATTTTCTAAAAATTCAAGCCCATTTTGCAAGGCGTACAACGAAAATTAAATATGAGGCATCTTTTTACCAGAATAAATCGTATCTATTCTGTCTAAAAGAATGTACCTGGCACTAAAATAAAGCAAACATCACATAAAAAACGTCGGGAGAATAATAATAGATCCCTTTTTTCGCTATTATTTCTATCCCATTTTTCAAAAACCAAGCGGCTTTATAACTTACTATACCGTTATGTTATTGCCAGTTCTAATTTAGAAATTAAATCACTGGCTTGGCGACAATTAGCAGACAGAAAACTAATTTCATGTTACATTGTTTTACAAGTCGGAAAAATTGAAATTACAGGAGGAATTATACCCATGCATACCTATCCCGACCAAATGACCTCTATGGTTGACTACTACGATCTTAAAAAGGCTATTGATGTCCTTGAAAATGATGGATTAATCCTGTATCCAACGGATACAAATTGGTCTATCGGCTGCGACGCAAGCAGTGAAGTGGCAGTTACCCGGGCTTACCACCTTAAAAACCGCCCATACGAACTGCCAATGACTGTTCTGGTGGATTCCATTGAAATGCTTCGCGATTATGTTGAACACCTGCACCCTCGTATAGAGACCTTGCTCTCCTTTCACCTGCGGCCGCTTACGATCGTTTACGATAAAGCGACCAGTCTTCCTGAAAGATTAACAGCTGCCGATGGAAGTATCGCGATCCGAATACCTCAGGACGATTTTTGCCGGGAGTTGATTCAACGGTTTGGACGCCCAATTGTAGCTAGTTCAGCAAATATTGAGGGAGCCAGTCGTCCGCAACATTTCGGAGAAATTAGTTCTGAAATCATACAGGGCGTAGATTTAGTGATGCCCTATCGTCGGGCAGACCGCTCTATCGGAGAGCCTTCCGTGGTCGCGCGCCTGTCAGACAAAGCCGAACTAATCTTTATTCGGGAATAAAAATTCCAGCCAGCCATAATTTATCGGCCAACTTAAATTAGTTTTGCTTGTCATCCTGGCTCGCTATGCCGATAAAAGGAATCTATGACAAAAAGAAAAAACGCTGGAATCAGACTCGTTAAGGAGATCGGGCACTTTCTGGGAGATCGTTTCGATCTAAAAGAAGACCAGGCTGCTTATTCCGAAACCATTGATGAAATCCGAAAACAGGTTGTTTTTCGAGGAACAAATCTTTGGATCCTGATCTTCGCAATTCTCGTCGCTTCTGTCGGACTAAACGTCAACAGCACAGCTGTTGTCATCGGGGCTATGTTAATATCTCCGATCATGGGTCCGATCATGGGGATGGGAATGGGCGTCGGCATTAACGACTTTGATCTTATTATCAAGGCTGCCAAAAATTTGGCCATTGCTGTTGTAATGAGCATTCTTGCTTCTGCCTTGTACTTCTCTATCTCTCCGCTACAAGAGGCTTCATCCGAATTACTTGCCCGTACCCAACCGACAATGTGGGATGTGCTTATTGCGCTCTTCGGCGGATTGGCAGGGATCATTGCCGGATCAAGGGCTGAAAAGAGTAATGCAATTCCGGGTGTGGCCATTGCCACAGCCCTGATGCCTCCTTTATGTACCGCTGGCTATGGGCTGGCAACTGCACAATGGCCTTTTTTCTTTGGCGCGATCTACCTGTTTTTCATCAATAGCGTATTTATTAGTGTGGCAACCATCCTGATCGTGCGCTACCTGAAGTTTCCTAAAAAGGAATTCCTGGATCTGGATCGGGAAAAAAGAGTGCGCCGATATATCAGTATCTTAGTGATTGCTACAACTATTCCCAGTGTATTTACGGCATACCGGGTAGTGCAACGAACCGTATTTGAGCAGAATGCCAACTTGTTTATCAAAACAGAACTTCAATTTGATAATTGCCAGGTCATATCTTCCAAAATTTCCGGCGATTTTCGCAACCGGAGTATTGACGTAACCCTTTTCGGGGAACCTGTTCCAGAGGCTTTCATCCAACAAGCACGTGAAAAACTGCCCAATTACGGAATAGAAGATGCGAGTTTGTCTGTCAGACAAGGCTACCAGGGTGTTGAAACGGTTGATCTGCAAACGCTCGAACAAATGAATCAGCAGATGCGTAGCGGCATTATTGAGGATTTATACAAACGAAATGAGGAATTGCTGGAGACGAAAGACAACAAAATTAAACTCCTGGAGGAAGAGATCATTCGGTACCGAAGCCTCGAAATGCCGATGGAAGACCTTGTCGCAGAACTCAAGACAATAAATCCAAATGTGGAGGAATTATCTGTGACAAATAGTATCGTTTCCCATGTGGACAGCCTCCAGATGGACACCCTATACCTGGCTTATGTCAAATTCAGGAAAAATCCAAAAAGCCAGGAAATCAAGCAATTGCAGGAATGGCTTCAGGCACGCACGAAAACAGAGAAAATCCGAATGGTAACCGACTAATTATTACCTATGTTTTCACCGGCCGACTGGACCCTGGAACTGGAATATGATTCGCAAAGAATCCTGCACCCGCTCGGAAAAATGATCCGAACAGACGCCTTTTTTGTGGATGCCAGCTGGAATCCTATCGAAGGGAATACCGGTGTACAGTTTCAATTAAGCCTTCATCCCAAACAGGCGTTTTCTCTGAAAAAGCTCCGCTTGCTTTGCTCCTATCCCTACGCAGATCAACAACGGATTTTCTGTAATGGATACCAATCCTGGTCAGACAGTGGTGAATACCTGGCGACAGCCGGCATTCCGGCCTTACGGCGCATTGCCCGGCCATTCTTTAAATATTATGGAGATGATTGGATTCCGGGTATCCCCAGAAGCAAGGGGCTGCTCCATAGCTGGACCTACTCCTATATTCGCCAACAAGGACAGCAGGTATTATTTATCGCCTCCTTAAATGAGTCCAGTTGCTTTACACGAATTATCCATGACACAATAAATCGGCAGCTTATTCTTGAATTGGATATTGACCAATTACAACTAACACATTCTTATCCCGCACTTGAGATACTGCTTTTCAGCGGAAATTTACCCGATGCCATGAACCGGTGGCGGAACATGATGGACTTTCCTGCCCGTCCCCGTCAACATAATTGGGCCTGGAATAGCGGAGATCGTTTTTATCAAAACACTGACCTGCAAACCATTATCGCAGAAGCACATGACTGCCGGGAATTCTTGCCGGAAATCAAGTGGTTTCAAATGGAGGACGGTTATCAGAAGGAAACGGGTGACTGGTTAAAAATGAAACCCGAATTCCAGAAAAAATTAGGTACCCTTGCGCAGGAAATCCGTAAAACGGGCATGGAACCCGGACTTTGGTTGGCACCCTTTGTCTGTAGTCGAAAATCAGACATCTTCAAACAACATCCCGACTGGATTTTAAGGGATAAAAAAGGAAAGCAGATCAAGGCCGGGTATAACTCCTTGTGGGGCGGCTGGTATTATGCTTTAAATATCTACCATCCAGGTGTGCGAGAATATTTAACCGGCATTTTCCATGTGTTCACCCGCCAAATGGGTTATAAATTTTTAAAGCTGGACTTTCTTTTTGCTGCCGCTATTTCTCCCCCTTCCGGGAAAACCCGCGGACAGGTAATGCAGGAGGGAATGGAATTCCTTCGGTTGTTAGCCGGGCCCAATGTTAAATTGTTGGCTTCCGGAGTCCCGTTGGCATCTGCTTTTGGTCAGGTAGATTTTTGCCGCATCGGACCAGCTGTCCATTTGAAATGGGAACATACACTTTTAGCCTGGCTACGAAAAAGAGAGCGAGCCTCCACACAAAATGCGGTAAAAACCATACTGGGTCGCTGGATGTTAAACGGGCAATTCTTCGACAATGATCCGGATGTATTCCTCCTAAGGCATGAAGGAAACCAGCTTCAGGAAACACAGCGCAGTCTCCTGCTCCTGCTGAACATTTTACTTGGGAATATTCATTTCACTTCCGACAATCCAGGAAGTTACACCCCGGAAACCCGGCAGCTACTGAGAGACTTAAAGCCGCTGGAAAACGCAAAAGTAACAGATATACAAAATCTGGGCGCTGAAAAATACCTGATTCGATATATGCTGGAAGAAGATCAAAACTACAAGCTGGAGATCGATCTTAAAAACGCGGGTTATTCAATACTGGCTCTCCATTGAGCCTCCGGGCGACCGATCAATTGCAAAGCTGTTTGAACATCCGGATCATGTGCATTTGAAATAGCATAAAAAGCATCTGGCCCATATAATTGGTGACCCATTCGAGCCAACAAATCTTGTTTCAGGTAGCCGCCTGCCCGGTGGATATCGTCCTCATTTGGAACAAATCGATCGATTTTCGCGGCAGCAAAGCTCATAAATTGCTGGAAAAGAGTCTCGGAAATCCGATAATTATGGATAAATGATTCTTCCGACATATCTGTAAACTGCGCTCCTTCTCCCTCCAGATAACGAAAGACAAATGCCGGAATTTGTTGCCGCAATAGCAGGTAGGTCTCACTGAGCATTAGGGTATCAATAGGTACAAAAACATCCGGTACAATGCCACCGCCCCCATAAACCGGCCGGCCGCTCAGGGTAAAATATTCAGTTGAATCCAATATCTTAATACTGTCCCGGTCGAGCATTTCCCCATGCAGGTAACGTTCAGCTACATCCTGGATATATTCCGATTTATCCGAATAGGATTTCTGAATAGATCGGCCGGAAGGCGTATAATAACGCGCTACTGTAAGATGAATTTCTGATCCGTCAGATAGTGTATATCTTTCCTGTACTAAACCTTTACCAAAAGATCGCCGGCCCACCAAAACCCCTCTATCATTATCCTGTACTGCCCCTGCCAAAATTTCACTTGCCGAAGCAGAACCTTCATCGATCAAAACGACCATACGGCCAACATTAAAAAAGGGCCTTCCAGTTGTTTCAAAATCTTTTCTCGGAGAAGTACGTCCTTCGGTGTAAACCAATAAACGGTCATTTTCGTTAAACAGCTGACTCAGGATTTGAGTTGTTTCCTGCAAATATCCACCCGGGTTCTGGCGAAGATCAACGATCAGGTTTTCCATCTGATGGTTTTCCACCAGATTTTCAAGCCCCTGCATGAATTCTTCATAGGTCTGTGCAGTAAAGCGGGAAAGTTTGATAAACCCTGTTTTGTCATCCAGCATAATAGCCGTTTCCACACTGCTGGAAGGTATGCGATCCCGGGTAACGGTATAATCAACTATTTTATGTGTTTCGGCATCCAAAACCTGGACATCCACGGTTGTTCCTTTTTCACCACGCAGGCGATCCATGATCTGATCACTTGTAATTCCTACTCCGGCCACGAGGCTGTCCTGGATAGCAATCATTTTATCTCCGCTGCGGATTCCTACTTCCCAGGATGGCCCGTCTTCCAGCGCATTCAACACCATAATAGTATCATCGATGATCATAAATTCGATTCCGATACCGTCAAATTTACCTTCCAGGCTTTCTTTTACACCAATAGCGTCTGATGCAGAATAGTAATTCGAGTGGGGATCCAGATCATCCATAATACTGGCAATGGCATCGTTCAACAGTTTCTCGCGATCCACCGGATCAACGTATTTGGCTTCGATGTATCGAATGAGTTCCTCAACCTTTCCACTACCCAGTGTATTTGATTTCAGGTCATCCTGCTGGATAATTCGAATAGCCGGTTGGGATGAAGGCAGGCGCATTCCGAGCAGTATCCCAAATACCAGGGTCACGGAGATCAATAGGGGCAACCACACTTTCCAATTCTGTTTTGAAGACTGTTTTTCCATGAAACACTATTAGTTGGGCTCGAATTTAATGGATGTTTGACTGCTTCCCTCTAAATGACAGGAAAAGTTGAAATAAAAGTACCCGAGAAATAGAATTAACTGTGCATTCAACTACCTCCAACAATATACATTTACCAGGCAAAAAGGTTTAATAATTTCCATTTAGGTAAAAAAACGATAAATAACGTAATACAATTTCAATCTTCTAAAGGAAATTCGCAATTTGGTATCAAATTCAAAAACTACAGACCTAGCAAGCATGAGTAAACATCAGGACCTGGATCATTTAGATCGCCAAATCCTCTCTATTTTAATGCATAATTCTAAAACGCCCTTTACAGAAATTGCGAAAAAGTTATTTGTATCTGGTGGTACCATCCATGTACGCATGAAAAAGCTGGAAGATATGGGGATTGTCCAGGGGCACAGCCTGGATATAGACCACAGTTTACTGGGTTATGATATCAGTGCTTTTCTGGGTATTTACCTTGATCGAAGTTCTTTGTATGATGAGGTCGCCGAGCAACTGGCCCAAATCCCCGAGATTGTTGGAGCACATTATACCACCGGGCAGTATAATATCCTGGCCAAAATCATTTGCCGTGACACCACCCACCTTCGAAAAGTATTACACGATAAGATTCAGAAAATAAACGGAATCCAACGGACAGAGACGCTCATTTCTCTACAAGAGAGCATCAACCGCCCGTTGGATATTATGGGGGAGTGAGTTTGAGTTTGAGTTTGAGTGTGAGTTTGAGTTTTATCACACAGAATCTTATTCCTGGCGAGCACAGTGAGCATTCCACCCTCTAATAAAAACTCGGTCTCCGCACTTGTGCAGCATGTTTTGCCAATCTGACCACCTGACAGGTATAGCCATACTCATTATCATACCAAAGGTAAATGGTCGCATTATGACCATCGTCTGAAACAATAGTGGAAGGCGCATCAAGCACAGAAGTACTTGTCATTCCAACCGCATTGCTGGACACATATTCGGTCGAGCCGGAGTAATGTATTTGTTCTACCAGATCACCATGGTATGCCGCATCACGTAATAGATTATTTAGCGCTTCGACGGAAGTCTCGCTTGCCAGGCGGAGATTCAGAATTGCCAGGGAAACATTAGGAATAGGTACCCGAACCGCATTGCCTGTTAGTTTGCCGGCAAGTTGTGGCAACACCTTAGTGGCAGCTTTTGCCGCACCGGTGGAAGTGAGTACCATATTTTCAGCGGCACCTCTCCCCCTTCTGGGTTTTTTATGAAAATTGTCCAACAGGTTCTGATCGCTGGTATATGCATGGATCGTTTCGATATGGCCCGATACGATCTGATAGGTATCTTCCAAAACCTTTAAGACTGGTACGATGGCATTTGTGGTACAGGATGCAGCACAGAATATACGGTCCTTTTGTAAGTCAAATGCCTCATGATTTACCCCGTAAACTATATTTGGAACGTTTTTACCAGGTGCAGTAAGTAAGACCTGATCAATGCCCGGCCGCAGATGCCGTTGGAGTGCCACATCATCTCTCCAAACTCCTGTATTATCAATCAGAAGGGCATTTGTTATCCCATAATGGGTATAGTCAATGTCCTCCGGGTTGTTAGCAAAGATCATCTGTATTCGATTGCCATTGACGATCAATTCGGTTCCATCCTCTGAAACAGAGACAGTGCCGTGAAAATCGCCATGCACAGAGTCTGATTCCAACAAAGAGGCCCGCTTTTTGACTTCGGCATACCGGTCGCTCATTTTAGCGCGCAAGACAATTGCTTTGAGTCGGAGCTGTTGCCCACGGCCTGTTACCTCGAGTATCCGACGAGCAGCCAGTCGGCCAATTCGTCCGAAGCCATAAAGCACGACGTCCTTTGGCTCAAGGGAAACAAGGGGCGATTGCAGGATGCCATCGAGGCGGTTTCGCACAAAATCGCTTAGGTCCTTAATTTCCGTTTCAACCAACCATGCTGCACCGATCATGCCGATGTCGATCCGGGCAGGACCAAGTTCGGGCATGTCAACAATAGCATTGGCAACAGCCAGGGTTGTTTCGATGGAAATGGCTTGCTGCACATAGTTGTGCGCAAAAAGGTGATCATTAAGTACCTTACTTGGCCGGGCATCATAAATATCCCGGCGAAAGAGTACTAACTCCACAGATCGGTCGAATCGCAGTTCGCCAACGATCCGAATAAGCTCTAAAGCGCGTTTTTCTTTTTCGCGCCAATCCTGCAGGGCCTGATCCGCCTGATCGCGGATCAGCATTACCTTTTCGTTCATGTATAATTATGGTTTGGTTGGTTAAGAAAAATCACACAAAAAAGCGCCCGGCCGGAGACAATCTCCAGCCGGGCGCTACAGGCTCGGCGACCTGGGATCAGGAACCGAGATAGTGTTTCAATAACTTGCTCCGGTTTGCAGAGCGCAGTTTATTGATTGCTTTATCTTTAATCTGTCTCACCCGCTCACGGGTTAATCCAAATTTCTCTCCAATATCTTCTAAAGACATCGGGTGTTCTACCCCGATACCGAAATACAGTTTAATTACATCGCACTGTCTTTCTGTAAGCGTACTTAATGAACGCTCAATCTCGCGACGCAGGGATTCCTGGTATTCTAATGCCGCATCTGTTCCAGGAGTGGCACTGTTTTCCAACACATCAAGCAGGGAGTTATCTTCTCCTTCCACAAAGGGTGCATCCATAGATACATGCCGGGCTGCTACACCAAGGGTTGTTTCTACTTCCTCTGTCGGAATTTCAAGCATTTCTGCCAGCTCTTCCGGAGATGGCTCCCGCTCAAACTCTTGTTCCAATTCAGAAAAAGCCTTATTAATTTTATTCAGAGAGCCTACCTTATTAAGCGGTAAACGCACAATTCTGGATTGCTCTGCCAATGCCTGCAGGATGGATTGACGAATCCACCAAACAGCATATGAAATAAATTTGAAACCACGGGTTTCGTCAAAACGTTGAGCAGCTTTGATCAAACCGAGGTTGCCCTCGTTGATCAGGTCACTCAGCGAAAGCCCCTGATTTTGATATTGTTTTGCAACGGATACCACAAAACGCAAATTGGCTTTGGTAAGCCGTTCCAACGCAGTTTGATCGCCTTGCTTGATCCGCTTCGCGAGATCTACCTCCTCTTCAGGTGTTAGGAGGTCCACCTTCCCAATCTCCTGAAGATATTTTTCAAGTGATTGGCTTTCGCGATTCGTGATCGATTTCGTAATCTTAAGCTGTCTCATCTAGGCAACCGTATTTTAAATAGTACACAATAGTATGATAATCAGGCCTGATAGCCCTAAACGTATTCGCTTACTGATCTAATGGGATGTAATGGTAGATGTGGAAACAATAAAATTGTCCTGTTGCATGTGCTAGTCTTCTTCCGACCTGCAAAAGTACCAGAATTTTTGTTTGTAGTCAAGCAAAAAAGATTGATTAAACCAACAATTATTCCGCAAGTCAGTCAAAACTTCTAATAATCAGAATAAAAATTACGACTTTGCCTGACTTTTCCTCCAGTAATCTGTTTCCAACTGATGGAATGTCCGAAACTGTTCCGGAGTTATAATGCAATTTCAGGCTAAATAGTTTCCCGATGGCCAAAAAAACCTGTTTAAGACCTTATAAACCTACTTGATTACATCTTCCACGACTTTGACTGATTCATATTTGGATAAATCAGTTTTTTCCCCTTTATTACGCAAAAATATAGGATCTATTCTTATATTCCTTCAAGTCCTCCACAGTACAGCATGCCAGTTGCATAATCGATTGTGGTTTAGGCATCAATTGTCCACTAATCACACCGGATGGAAAGGGTCAAAATAGAAGTTGAATATGTTTTCCGAGCCTCCCCGCAGGTTCTGTATCAGTTTTTCATCATGCCAGACAGATTAATTCGCTGGTTTTGTGATGCGGTGTATATTGATGATAATGTCTTTACATTTGAATGGAATGGATCCAGTGAAGAGGCCATCCTTATCGAAGACATTGAAAACACGCTGGTCCGATTTTCCTGGAGCGAACAAGACGAAGATGAATTTTTCGAATTTGACCTCTCGATTTCTCCCGTAACAGGTGATACCATCCTGATGGTTCGCGATTTTTGTGATGCCGACGAAATAAAGGATCAGGAAGCACTCTGGGACAGTCAACTAAAACAACTTAAAAGAGAAACCGGAGAAGGGCTTTAATGCAAGTGCGACTCACTTTCGGATTACAACTTGATAATGCAAGTCTTCCTCTAACAAAGACTCATACTGCCGGGCTTTACTACCTTGGTCCGAAAGGCTTCTTAAATTTACTCGAATCCTACCTTGGCCTAAGCGGCCATCCATCCGATCTGGAATATCTCCGTGTTGAAAATTATAGACAGGCACTTTTTAAATTCTTACAGGATCAGCCGGATGCTTTTTTTGCCCGATCCTTCCAGGCGGATCAGTTTGGTACCGCACAGGAATTGCTTTCCAGGCGCGATGAATTGTTAATGAATGGGTGGGATTTTCAATTTGATGCCACCTGCCCTTCCAGATTACAGGCAATCGCTCAAATTGAAATCTTTTTTTCCAAAAAATGGCCGGGCTATGCCGACCGCTTTGTTTCCGTTCTGCAAAACCTTAGTACAAGCCAACACCCTATCCGGGAGATTCAGCTTTGCGAACCTTTTGAGCTCCTACCCTATCCGTTCCAACGCTTACTCCATAAACTGGAATCTCACGGTTGTGTCATCCTCCCCCTGGAAGAAGATCCCATTTCACCAGCCCATAAAACAGATTTGGATGCCTTTCGAAACATCCTTTTTGGTAACCCTACAACAAATTCGCTGAAAGGCGATGGAAGCCTGATCATCCTTAAAGGAAAACGCGCCAGTGAACTCGCCAGTTTCCTGGCTCAGTTTTGTCGGAAAAATCCGGACTTTCAACCTTTTTGCCTGATTCCCGAACGCAATCGGGCACTCGATAATGCCTTTATTCAGGAAGGGTTGCCTGCCATGGGACTGGAATCTGCCTCCCTGGCCAGGCCTGTTCTTCAAATTCTTAAACTGGCGCCAGCCTTTCTCTGGGATCCGATTGATCCTTATAAAGTACTGGAGTTTGTCAACCTCGCCCTAAAACCACTGGATGACGACCTGGCCAATGCCATTGCCGGCGAATTAGCACAGACTCCCGGACTTGATAGCGATAACTGGAAACGTACCATCGCACGGGCTTTTGATTTATTAGAAGCCCGACACCCCAATGATCCCAAACGGATCACGAATGCCCGAAATCAGTACGCCTTTTGGTTTCGCAGAAAAAACAGATATCCGATTGATGAGGTGGTTCCGAAAAAGGAAGTCATTGAGCTTTTTTCCTTTATCCAGAACTGGGCCTCCGATTTATACGAACCGGAAACAGGAAAGAATAAATCGCTCCTGGTACTCGGTGAACAGGCAAAACGTATCCGCGAAATCCTCGAAGCATTACCCGAAAAACACCTGACCCACCTGGAGGTCGAACGGATTGTGCGCACGATTTACGAACCGGCACCAATCGTTTTTCAGGCAGAGCAGCAAGATCGGTTGGAACATGTGTATCATCCAGGCGCTATCACCCAAGACTGCAATAATCTGCTCTGGTGGAATTTTGTACAAACCGAACCTGTCCATTTTTTCTCCAAATGGTATCATTCCGAAAGGCAATATCTGGAGCAGATTCATATTCATCCGGAAAGCCCCGAATCAGAAAATCAACGCCGACTTTGGTTTCGTAAAAGACCACTCAAGTTTTGTAAGCAGCAACTGATCCTTATCGCACCGGAAAGCATAAACGGAGAATCGACTATCCCGCATCCCCTGATGGGAGATCTGGAAGCCGCATTTGGTGATCTGTCTTCACTTATCTGGACCGCCGGAAATCCGCTCCCTTTTACGGGCTTGGACTGGGACATTCCGGAATATGAAAACCAAACACCTTTTCATCTGGGCAAAACCGATTCTTTTGTGCAAATCAAGCGGCCAAACTGGCTAAACGATCGAAGAAAAGAATCCTTTACCAGCCTGGAATCACTTTTTTACTATCCCTATCAATGGGTCTTTCGCTACCAGTTGAAGCTCCGGAAGTCCTCGATTCTGAGTGTCGTTCCGGAAGAAACACTCATGGGCAATCTCGCTCATCGAATGTTTGAACTCCTCTTCCAAAATTCAATTAAAGATTGGAATAAACAAACGCTGGAAGCCTGGTTAGAGAATCAATTTGAAGAACTCCTGAGCAGAGAGGGTGCCGTACTGCTGCTATATGGCCGCGAACCCCAACGCATTAGTTTCCTGAGCCGCCTGAAATTTGCCGCATGGAGTCTCGTCTCCAGCCTGCAGGCAAATAATTGGGAAATTTTAGAATCAGAAAAAGAACTGTTGGGGCCTTTCGGCGAAATTGAGATGCGAGGCGTAGCAGACCTTATCATAAAAAGACAGGACGAACTCGCTGTACTCGACCTAAAATGGCGCGGATTTAAGCGTCGGTCGGCTATGATTCGCAACGAAGAAGATCTTCAGTTAATCCTGTATAGCCTGCTGCTAACCCAAAGTCCGTCAAAGGCGCATACGGCATTTTATATCATCAGCGACGGTAAATTAGTGGCTCGGGATAATGCTGCATTCACGGAAGTGCAGGCTGTTCAGCCCGATGCAGACAGAGCGCTGATCAATCAGGAAATACTCAACCGCATGCTCCAAACTTTTAAGTGGCGGATGGATCAACTGGAAAGCGGGACTATTGAAATTCGTTGTTCCCATACGCAGGACGAATTGGAAGATTATTATGCTGATCAGCAAACGGAATGGGAATCCCTATTGGAAATGCGAACAGAAGATGCCTACTATGATGATTACAGAACCTTGCTCAAATTGTTCTAACTCACCGGAGCCAGTTCTACTTCCAAGCCATCCAACTCTTCGGTGATGTGGATTTGACATCCCAGGCGGGAATTTTCCTTTACAAAAAATGCCTGATCCAACATATCCTCCTCATCAGCGGAAGGATCTGAAAGTGCGTGGTCTGAGTGCACGTACATATGGCAGGATGCGCAAAGCGCCATACCACCGCATGTGCCCTCAACAGGAAGTTCGTAGGATTTACAAACCTCCATCATATTAAAATTCATGTCTGTTGGCGCGTCTAATTCGTGCCGAACACCTTCCCGGTCAATGACCGTAACTTTTATCATTCCATCTTCCATCAACCTTCGAATCCGCTTACACCCGTAACGGTGGTATATTTAAAGGATAGTTTTTTCTCCGGATAAACAAACTTGTAGGCCGACTGGCACATCAGTGTTGCTTCATGAAAACCACACAGGATAAGCTTTAGTTTTCCAGGGTAGGTATTGACATCTCCAATGGCATAAATTCCCGGAATATTTGTCGAATAATCCAGGGTGTTTACCACTATGGCGTTTTTATCGATTTCCAGTCCCCACTCTCCAATCGGACCCAATTTCGGCGAAAGCCCAAAAAGAGGAATATAGTGATCGGTTGGAATCTTAATCTCTCCATCAGCCTGTTCAATCGTCACACTTTCCAGTTTTCCGTTTCCTTCCAGTCCGACAATCTGAGCTTCCCGGATCAATTTGATCTTATTTGCGGCAGCGAGGTTTTCAACTTTCTCCACAGAATCCAGTGCACCACGGAACTCTGTGCGCCGGTGTACCAGGCTGATTTCGCTGGCCAGATCAGCCAGATAGATGGTCCAGTCAAGTGCAGAATCTCCTCCGCCGGCAATGACTACACGTTTATTGCGATACAATTCCGGGTCGCGGATAATATATTCCACGCCATTATCTTCAAAATCTGCCAGGTTGTGAATCGGCGGTTTGCGGGGCTCAAAAGAACCTAGTCCGCCGGCAATAGCGACAACAGGAGCCAGGTGTACCACGCCCCGGCTACTGGTGACCTTAAACCGGCCATCAGCCTGTTTTTCGATGGTTTCGGCTCGGTCGCCCAAGGTAAACCCCGGATGAAAAGGTTTGATTTGCTCCATCAAATTATCCACCAATTCGCCGGCCAACACCGAGGGGTAACCCGGAATATCATAGATAGGCTTTTTGGGATAGATTTCTGAAAGCTGCCCACCCGGCTGAGGTAAGGCATCAATGAGGTGGCAGCGCAGTTTTAATAAACCCGCTTCAAATACAGTAAAAAGTCCTACCGGACCGGCGCCAATTATAAGTATATCTGTTTCAACCATGTAGGAAACTTATTCTTCGAAATGGATGCAAATGTAAGAATATTGATTAAACCCCTTTGAAATCGGCTTTGCGTTTCTCTACAAAAGCCGTAGCGCCTTCCACAAAATCTGCGGTACGGGTGGTGGCACCAAAGGCAGATACTTCTGTCTGAAAACCATCCTGATCGACTGCAAAATAGGCATTGACAGTCTCAATAATCTTTGAAATGGCCACAGGTCCTTTGGTCGCAATTTTTTGCAGCATTTTCCGGCTTGCTTCCACCTCGGCTCCAGCCTCCACGACTTTATTGACGAGTCCGAGTTGCAGGGCTTCGTCTGCACCAATCATATCCGCGGTAAGCAGCAATTCCATCGCTTTTGTTTTACCGATATATTGAATCAAGCGCTGAGTACCTCCATATCCCGGAATAATACCCAGGTTGACCTCCGGTTGACCAAAACGGGCATTGGGGCCAGCAATCCGCAAGTGGCAAGCCATAGCCAATTCGCAGCCTCCGCCCAGTGCAAACCCATTGACGGCCGCGATAACAGGATGAGGAAAGCGTTCGACCATAAAAAACACCTCTTGTCCGTATTCCGCCAATGCCTGTCCGCCCGAATCACCGAGACCCATAAATTCCTTGATATCAGCACCGGCTACAAAAGCTTTTTCACCAGCTCCTGTCAATATCACGCCTTTTATCCCCTCCCGTTCCAGGCCATCAGCACCAAAAAAATGGCGAAGTTCCTGCATCGTTTGTTTATTCAGCGCATTGAGGGCTTTTTCGCGGTTGATCGTAATTAAAACAATACCGTCGGTTTCTTCGATCTGAAGGTTTTGATAAGTCATTGGAGAGGTATAAAAAATGGTTAGGATTGAAGTTTTTCACGTTCGATAAACAGAAATTCAGCAATTCGGAAATCGAGTTCCACATCGATGTCCTGTGCTTCTTCTGCCGGCATTTCCAGTAAATAGGGTCGATCCCCAATTCGGTTGTGTTTCCGTTCGATAATATCCCGGCTAAAGATATACAGGCAGGAATTTTCCTCATAAATAGGTGGCAGATCCTGGGTACGCAGCAGAATATTCGGGTTGTGATTTACAGCACGCCCCAATTGATCCCAGAGTCGGGTTTGCAGCCGGGTTACGCCAAAAAGGCTGTCATAGATCGGAAACTGGTCTAAAAATGTACGTACACCCCGGTCAACTGTTTCTGCCGAAAGCAGCGGATTTGTGCTATGTGTTTGCAAGTAAAAAT
>JAGQWR010000131.1 GCA_020437105.1 Saprospiraceae bacterium | reverse complement strand
GTTTTGGCAATCTTAATGCAAGTTTTTTCCGGGTTCTTTACAGTTAATTTCATAAGAACGAATATGGTTACCCTGTTTGGTATTTTTTTTCTTCAAATATGGAATATTGCCTGAAGTACCTCTTTTAATTAAATCACAGGCAACGATTTTTTTGTTTTCGGTATCCTATTCGTAGGTTGCGGCTATGTTTTGTCATTAAATGGGAATTAACTATTTTATTTTGTTTTCATAATAAACAGCAATATTGTTCTTGGTAGCCATGTGGAATCTTTATCTTTGGAAAACAACGTAGATATGTTCCAACCCACCAGAACCCCTGAAGAATTTTTCTCTAAACCGAATATCCATTGTGGATGTAAAATTTCAGGCATGAGGACACATGTACTTTTCATTATTTTTTGCTTGCCATTATTCGTTGGCTTTACGAATACAAATACATTTTCGGCCTTCAATGACCCGGAAATCCTGGTGATTAAGGAGCAAACATCCAGGTTCGTTCTTTTTCCTGACGGAAATGAAGTAGATGTTGTATTGAAAGGCCTGGAAATAGGAAAGACCTATCAGCTCTCTTCCATCCAGGATAACGGAGATTGTTATTCTTCCGTCGGCCATGTTGGAGTGCCTAACCCAAATTCCATGCTGGTTTTTGTGGCTTCCGCGAATGAGCAGTCTTTTGTAATTCAGGTGCCTTACCAGCAGGCTGGTTGTCAGGGTGCCCTATACCTCACAGTCTATCGTCATGAAGCAGCCTTTAAGGACACCGGTAGCACTTCCAATTCCAGCTTATTGCCGAATCTGAGTATTTCCACGACCGCTACACCAGCTCAACTCGTGGAAGATGTTCTTATTGGTGGTGGCTGTTTTTCCGTGTCGAATATTAGTTTTGGCGGCTCTCCTGCTGCCAGAGGAACCTTTAGCAATGGCGCTACAAATATTGGAATTGGAGAAGGAGTAATCCTTTCATCCGGGGCAGTAAGCCTGGCTCCCGGACCAAACAATCAGACAGGAGCCAGTGCAGCTACTTCTGGTGCGGGTGATCCCGATTTACAGATACTTGCTGCCGGATCCTGCCTGGATGCCGCTATTCTGCAGTTTGACTTTGAACCAACAGAACCACTGGTTACTTTCCGATATGTCTTTGCATCAGAAGAGTATTGTGATTATGTGAATTCAGCTTTCAACGACGTTTTCGGATTCTTCATAAGCGGACCCGGAATTAATGGTCCTTTTACGAATGGTGCCGAAAACCTCGCGGTCTTACCTGGTGGTACACCGGTTTCTATTAATAATGTCAACCACCTTTCCAATCCGGCTTTTTATGTAAGTAATGTATCTGCAGATGATTTGGCGCAACTTGCTACAGCAGGATGTACCGGAACACCTACTGGTACTTTCCCTACCATTAATGAGGTACAGTATGATGGTTTTACTGTAGTTCTGACCGCTACTGCGAATGTTATTCCCTGCCAAACCTATCACATCAAATTAGCTGTGAGTGATGTTGGTGATCAGGTATTTGACTCGGCAGTATTTTTAGAGGCTAATAGTTTTGACGCCGGCGGAGAAGGAGAAGTTTTTGCAGAAAACCCGGTAGGCGGCGACAATCATGCATACGAAGATTGTGATACAGGATTCTTTATTTTTACTCGTACAGCCGGGGATCCAAATGTGCCACTCACCATTAATTATACTATTGGTGGTTCGGCAACACCGGGAGTTGATTATGCACCAATTCCAACCAGCGTAACCATCCCGCCGGGTGTTAACCAAATTCAGATTCCAATTACCATTTTTGCAGATGCTATTGCTGAAGGAATTGAAAATATCCTTTTGATCCTGGATCAGCCTTGTAATTGTAATATGAGTACGGCAGAGTTTCTCATTGAAGACCTGCCGCTTTTACAGGTTTCTGTACCGGATCAGGAGGTCTGTGCCGGTTTGCCTGTAATATTAAATGCATCTGTTACAGGTGGTGTCCCTCCCTATTTTTATTCGTGGTCTAATGGTTCCGGCGCGCCAACCTATATAAACGTACCCTCGCAATCCGGAACCGTTTCTGTTACGGTTACTGACTTTTGCGGGCAAACAGCCGTTACAACTGCAGATGTTACAGTCTTTAACCTGCAGGCAACTATTAGTGGTAGTGGCAATATTTGTTCGGCTGGCGATGAGGTCGATCTCACGATAAACTTTACAGGTAGTGGCCCCTGGGATGTTACCTATACGATAGATGGAGTTGGTCCCTATAATATCCAGGGAATTACAACAAACCCTTATACATTCCCGGCAACGGAAGAAGGAACTTATGAAATTGTGGCCATTATAAGTAATGGCTGCCTGGGTACGCCTGCCGGAACAGCAGAGGTAAGCAGTTCGACAATAGACCTGGGTGGTACAGAAACCGATCTGGTTTGTGCCGGCGATAATAATGGCTCCATCGATTTGGTGGTAAATGGCTCAAATGGTCCTTATAGTTATATATGGAGTAACGGAGTGGCCGTTGAGGATCCCGCAAACTTACCTGCTAACACCTACACGGTTACAGTTACTGATGTGAATGGATGTGAAGATGAGGTGTCATTCGTGATCGATGAACCAGCCAGTATCGATCCTATTGTAGTATCTACGACCGGAGTTGATTGTGATAATCCAACAGGCGGAAGTATTGATCTGGAAGTCACCGGAGGTGCTGGTGGATACATTTATCAGTGGAGCAATGGTGATGTGGTACAGGATCCGACAGGGCTGGCCGCAGGTACGTATAATGTGGTGATTGAAGATATTAACGGCTGTACAACAACTCTTTCAGTACCTGTTCCCGGCGACTCAAACGTCCCGGCGGCCGATGTGGATGTGCTCGGTCAAATTGATTGTATTAATACCGAGCTGACACTCGATGGTTCTGCTTCCAGTCAGGGAGCAAATATTGTTTATGAATGGGTGGCTAGTAACGGAGGTAGCATTGTTGGTCCAACAGACCAGCCCAGTATCCTGGTGGATGCAGCGGGTACCTATCAGTTGACTGTAACCAACTCAGATAACGGCTGTTATTCTGCTTCTTCGGTTATCGTACAGGCAGATTTGAACACCCCGGTCGCTGATGCCGGCTCAACAGGGCAGTTGACCTGCGCTGTTGTCGATCTGAACCTGAATGGAAACGGCTCCACGTCTGGCGCTAACATTACCTATAACTGGGCTACTTCAGATGGAAATATTACTTCTGCAAATGATATTGTTAATCCAACTATTGATGCGCCAGGTACTTATGAACTTACTGTAACGAATAGTAACAATGGCTGTTTTGACGTATCAACTGTTACGATTTCAGAAGATACCACTACACCGGTTTCAGATCCGGGAGCAGATGATACCATCGACTGTATAGAAACCAGCGTAGTTTTGGATGGCTCCGCTTCCACAAGCGGACCAGGGATTCAATACATCTGGTCCACAGTAGATGGCAATATTGTTAATGGCGCTAATACGGCAAACCCGGAAGTGGATGCTGCCGGTACTTACCAACTGCTGGTAGTGAATTCGGCAAATAGCTGTGTGGATTCGGCTATCGTTGTGGTGGATGACCTGGGAGACGCGCCAATTATTAATATTGTAAGCCCTGATACACTAACCTGTAATGTGGAGACCTTATTCCTCGATGCAACAGGATCCAGTAGCGGATCGGAATATAGTTATTCCTGGTCCACTTCCAATGGAGGCAATATCCTGGAAGGAGATACAACAGCTACACCCTTGATCGATGCGCCGGGAAATTACGAACTGGAAATATTGAACACCACAAATGGATGTTCTTCCATACTGCAAATTGTCGTTGCCGGTAATCAGGTTTCCCCGGTTGCAGATTCAGGGCCGGTAGAAGTGATTTCCTGCACCGAACCAGAAATTATACTTGATGGTTCTGGTTCTTCTGCAGGACCTGCTATTACTTATAACTGGGTGACCGTAAATGGTGGCAATATTGTCAGTGGCGCAACAACTACCAGTCCAACGATTAACGCACCAGGTACCTATCAGCTTACCGTAACAAATACCGAAAATGGTTGTGCAGCTTCCTCTTTGATTAATATCATGGGAGACAGCGAAACCCCAATAGCTACCGCCTTTGGTCCGGGTAGCCTGAATTGTGTTTCTGATCAGGTGACTATTAATGGTTCCGGTTCTTCCATAGGTTCCAACTATTTGTACAGTTGGTCAACGCCGAATGGCAGTATTTTATCCGGCCAATCCAGCTTGTTTGTAACGGTGGATGGTGCCGGTGTTTATACACTGGAAGTGCTCAATACGAATAATGATTGTATCTCGACTTTCGATGTTACAGTCGGCATTGATACTATTGCGCCCACCGCAGTTGCCCTGGCAGATCAACTTCTGACCTGTACCAATACAGCCTTTGACCTGGATGGTACAGGATCGAGTACAGGCCCGGAATTTGATTATCTCTGGACTACCGCAGATGGTAATATTGTCCAGGATGAAACCGGGTTGAATCCACTGATTGATGCACCAGGTACTTATGAACTTCTGGTGACCAATACAGATAATGGCTGTGTCAATACCGTCAATGTAACCGTCGATGAAGATGTTGCTACCCCGAATGCAGCAGCAACAGTTGATGCGACCCTTAATTGTGCAACGCTGGAGCTTGCCATTGATGGTTCCGCTTCCAGCCAGGGCGCTGAAATTATATATCAATGGGATACCCCGAATGGCAATGTTGTAAGTGGGGCAGATACCGATTCGCCGCTGATCGACGCCCCCGGAACTTATAATCTCCTGGTGACCAATGTGGACAATGGTTGTGAAAACACCGTGTCTGTTGCTGTGGATCAGGATATAGCGCTACCCGTTGCAGATCCGGGCACCGTGGAAACACTTAATTGCGATATTACCAGCTTCCAACTGGATGCCAGCGGCTCGGTTCCTTTGGTGGATCTTAGCTTTGACTGGACTACTCCGGACGGAAATATCGTCTCCGGATCCAATAGTCAAAATCCGGAAATTGATGCGCCTGGTACCTACGACCTGGTCGTTACCGATGTATCAAATTTCTGCACGGATACTGTAAGTGTTACAGTAGATCAGGACATCGCCCTGCCTGCTGTGGAAGCGGGAATTACCTTCGAACTGGATTGTAATGCAACTGCCTTAAATCTGGATGGTTCTGGTACGAGTGTAGGACCAAATTTTGAATACGTCTGGGTTACGCCTGACGGAAATATTCTCCAGGATGGTACCACTCTAAATCCGCTGATCAATGCCCCTGGTACATACGAATTAACCGTTTTGAATACCGTCAACGGTTGTGAATCAGTGGATCAGGTTGATATTACCCAGGATGATAACGCCCCGGAAGCCGAAGCCATTGCTACAGCAGATATTACCTGTGTGAATACGCAGGTCATGCTCGATGGAACAGCTTCCACCAATGGAGCAGGAATTACGTACGACTGGACGGTACAATCTGGTGGAGGAACCATTACTGCCGGGCAGGGTACCGCGCTGGCAACAGTTGATGGTGCCGGTATTTATCAATTGACCGTTTTTAATGCCAATAATAATTGCCAAACCGTAACCAACGTAGAGGTGCTTGAAGATACCACATTACCACAGGCTGTTGGGGCTGCTCCGGAGGATTTGACCTGTACTAACCTCGATGCGCTGGTAGCAGGTACCGGAAGTAGTACAGGATTGGAATATACCTACACCTGGACTACGCTTGATGGAAATATTGTTTCCGGACAAAATGCCATTGATGCTGTGGTTGATTTGCCCGGTACTTACACCCTTGAAGTGACGAACAATGATAATGGCTGTATTAATTCAACACAGGTAACCGTACAGGAAGATGTAGTCTCTCCCGGAATTATAATTGATAATCCGGATATTCTGAATTGCGCCGTTACAGATTTGGCTTTGGATGCCACATCCAGTGATCAGGGCCCTGATTTTCAATATTCCTGGACCACACCAGACGGAAATATTGTTTCCAATGGTAGCGGACCTATGCCGCTCATTGATGCACCAGGTACCTATGATTTACAAATCACAAATCTATCGAACGGATGTGTATCTACGGCGAGTGTGGTAGTTGCGGAAGATGTAATGCTTCCTGTCGCAGAAGCCGGGCCTGCCTTTGAATTGACCTGTGATCAAACAAGTCTGGCTTTAGATGGCACAGGTTCGGATCAAGGCGGTAATTTCCAATACCAGTGGACAGCTTCCGGTGGAGGTGTTATTCAATCAGGTAGTACTAGTTTGAGTCCGACTATCACAGCATCCGGCGTTTACACTTTGGAGGTAACAAATACAACAAATGAATGTGTATCGATTGATCTGGTGAATATCACCGAAAATACGATCGCCCCAGATGTTATTGTTGCAAACCCTGGCCTGTTGACATGTTTGATTGATGCCTTGAATCTAAATGCAACAGGATCTGATGTAGGGCCTGACTTTATTTACACCTGGACTACCAGCGGTAGTGGAAATATTGTAGATGTTTCTAATCCATTGATGCCATTGGTTAATGCGCCGGGATCTTATACGCTCACCATCGAGAATGACGCAAATGGTTGTGTGGAAAGCATCACAGTACCTGTTGGGCAGGATATTATTGCGCCCGGTGCGGATGCCGGGCCTACCTTCGAGTTAAATTGTAATCTGGACGAAGTTGCTTTGGTTGGAAATTCTAATGCCATAGATGTAAGCTATAACTGGACTACCTCCGGCAGCGGATCTATTGTGACAGGAGCTACGAGTGCCAATCCGATGATTAACGGCCCGGGCGTCTATTCACTGACTGTTACGGACCTGTCCAATGGATGTGAATCTGAAGATGAAACGACGGTAACTGAGAACAATCCGGATGATTTTGAGACGGCTCTCATTCCGCCGGCTTGTAGCGATGATGCCGGTGTTATTCAATTTGTAAATGTGAATGGTGGGGTACCACCTTATGAATATTCCATCGATGGAGGCAACTCCTTCTCCTCAGTAAGCTTTTACACAGCACTGGATCCGGGCACCTATGATGTCGCTATTCAGGATGCTAATGGCTGTGCTATTTTGGATGAAGTGATTCTTCCACAAGGAATTGACGTAGCCATTCAGGTGGAGGATTTTATACTGGTTCATTTGGGTGATTCGTATCAAATCAATGCCCTGACCAATATACCTCCTGCGGATATTGCAGAAATCATTTGGTCTCCAACTATTGGTTTGAGCTGTACTGATTGCCTGAACCCAACAGTTTCTCCAACCGAACAAATTGATTACAAACTGACTATCAAAACCACAGAGGGCTGTGAAGCCTCGGAAATTGTATCGCTGCGGGTGGATAAAACACCACAGGTCTATATACCTTCCGGATTTTCACCTGATGGAGACGGAAACAATGATATTTTCATGATTTTCGCTGGTGATCAGGTGGCTAAAATCAGGAGCTTCCTGGTGTTTGACCGCTGGGGCGAAACAGTCTTCAAGTATTTCAATTTCCTTCCAAATGACCCTGCCTATGGCTGGGATGGATATCACCGTGGGGTGACCATGAATCCGGGAGTCTTTGTGTACTATGCCCAAATCGAATTTATTGATGGCCGGGTAGAACTCTTTGAGGGAAGTGTGACGCTTGTCAGATAAGAAAACAGATAGAATATTTGCAGACCTGATCCCGAATTCTTCCAATGGAGAATTCGGGATTTTTTTTTGTAGCGATTCTATAATACCTGTTGCTTTCACATCCTTTTTATTTTTTGTTGGCAGTTTCTTGAGACGATTCATAAGATGAAGTTCGGTGGCGCTACTTTCTGTTGAAGGTTTGGGTTTAAAGGCAGGTTATTGCCGAGATGTAAATCAAAAACACCTCCAAAAACAACAGAATACATCATTGGTCTTTATCTAATTTAAGTGAAAAAAAGAACGTCATTATGAATCGGATCAGCTGTTTTATGGCATTTTTATGTATGACCACTTGTCCTTTTTTTACAGCACTATCTGCTCAGGACAGACAAGTGGAATTTGAAATGAAAAATAAATATTTGCCTTTTAACATGTTGGAAGGAAGAGATAATTACTTCTACCTGGTATGTGGCGGCAGTGAACCCGGCAACATTCCGGGTACGGTTTTATTCAAATTTGACTCAACCTTGCAAACGGTCTGGAAGGAGCCTGTTGCCATAAAAAGGCCGTTCTCTTTCTCAGGAAGCATTGGGGGAACGCCGCTCAAAGTTTTTCCTTATACAAATCCTGTTGATCACACAACATCGGAATATATAGTTAGGTACAATGATTTCTACCGCATATTACCGGATGGTACTATCGAAGAACTGGATATTCAAATACCAGAAAAAGAATTGAAACGGAAATTGGCAGCAACCTTTACAGATGCCAATGGCCTGAACATAATTACCATGGTAGGGGATGAAACTTATCCTTCCGGAACATTAAACTGGTACACCTATTCTCACAGCGACCTGACACTTACGAAACGAGAAATTTCCCTGCCGCTGCCCATAAATATAGATAAGGACAACGAATCCGGATGGCGTTTGAAAGAAGCTACAGATTCGGGCTTGTATTTTTATTATGTGTCTTACAAAAACAAGGTAAAGGATGAGACCCGACCTATACTTACCTGTCACGTAATTCATGTCAACCCGGATGGAAAGGCCGGGGATATGATTAACATCGACCTTGGACTGAAAGAATACACCATAATCCCCATTGATTATAATGCCGATGTTTTTACCAATTTGATCACTTATCAACCTGTACTCTATAACACAGGAATAAATGGCGGCGGCACCGCATATAGTATCCCAACCGACTTGGCATATATGGGGATAAAAATAGATGAAAGTTCAAAACGAATATATACCGTCGTAGCCCTGAACAATGAAATAAAAATCTCAAAAGACGGTACAGCAGGCGGGAGAGCCTCAAGGGAAGTTCGAGCTTTATCGATTTACGCTTTTGATTTCAAAGGAGAGAAAATATACCAATTACCAGTTAAATATAGCCGGCCAGAATTAGGGCCAGGAGATAATTGGGGAGGGGAGGCTTACCAAATAAATATTAATCTGTTGCCCGAAAAGGAAGGCATTATTTGCAGGGTATTAAATAATGGGGTTGGAAATATTTTTGCAATAAATGAAAGCGGTGAGATAATACATCAGATAAAATCAAAACCCTTTATTTATAAAAAACGAACAGTGAAGTACCAACACGATATTTTTTCTTCCCAATATTATTCTTTGAATGATTTTATGCATTCGCCATACGTGGTAAAAGAAAAATCAAACGTATATGGATGCTTTGATAAATTGGAAGAAGATGCAAAACAGGAAACGTATTATGTTTCTCTAAGAGATTTTGAGGTGTTGGCTGTTTGGGATGAAAAAGAAAATATGATCCGATTAAATTCCTTTAGCAAACACGTTCTAAAATAAACGACTTATGAAAAATTGGTTGATAATCATTAATCTCCTGTTTTTTGCCCCTAATTTAACTTTTGGACAAATTGCAGTTCGGGTATTTAATTTTCGCCCAACAGGTGAACTTGGCTTCGTTATGAAACCGACAACATCTGTAGAGATCGCTTTTCAGGATAGATTTAGCAAACGGTCAACAAAGCGATTTCGGACAGGCTTTTCGCTGCAATATATAAGTATGAAGCCCCGCTTAGATGTTTTTCCGGTGTCAGGTGTTGGATCAGACGCAAACGGATTTAGGGTCTTGCCAGGAAAACAGAGCTTTCAAAAATATGCAATGATTCAAATGACTGGAGGCATGGACTATGCTTTTATTCATAAAGAAAAATTAAATGTCTTTGCAGGTTTTGATATTGTTGGTGGAATGGCAGCAATTGAATATGAGCTTTACTATCCTGGGTTTTTAAATGAGGGGTATCAGGGTGGAGGAGTACTGGCCGGATTCAGGTTCAGGTTGGGGATTGAGTATGCCCTTAGCGATCATTTTGGCCTATTTATTAATGCCAACAGAAATGCCTTTTTAATTGCCGAGCACGGGAAATTTGGAGCCAATGACTATGGTTTTGGAATTCGGTATTCATTTGATTAAAACGAATATTATGAAAAATTTAATTTTAATAACACTAGGTGTAGTTTTGGCCAGTTCTTGCCACAAAGCGCTTAGTAACATGGACGATTACTTCCCGGTGGTAAATACCCTTTCAGCAACAATCCAGGCCGATGGAACAATGCTCATTGTGGGTGAGTTAGAATCAGAAGGAGCCGCTGGTATTGAATATCTTGGATTTTGTTGTGGTACGATGAACGAACCTGAGATGTTAGATCGCCAATTAATAGCCGAAACCTTTGACGGACAATATTTTTCAGCTGTTTATTCCGGTTTTGATCCGGATTCAGTTTATAATTTTCGGTCATGGGCAACAAATGGATTCGGTTATGTATATGGAAATGTACTTTCAGCAGATAATATTATTGCAGCACCGGTTAGCCCGCCATGTTCCCTTGTTTTAAATAAATGTGATATTGGAGGTGGGCAACCATCGGCCAACTATTACACGGTGAGCGCTCCTGCCAATAATTTTAATACCTGGGAAATCATAGCAACAACTGCAACAGGTCCTGTCGTGAAATTTATCTTCGGCCCGGAGCTTAGCACCGGGGTTTATACAACTGTTGGTCATGATTCCCCCGGGCAAGGACAGGTGTTTGTCAGTTTTTATTCGGGATTTATTACGGGTAGTCTAAAGGCCGGTAGCAGTGTTTATGTTAATACCATCGAATCAGGTGTGTATGATATTTCCGTTTGTGATGCCCCCTGGGATTACAATAGCGCAACTTTTTATTTTAATTCCCGGTTAAAATCGCCATTCTAATATCGATCAAGGTTCTTTATAGTAGTAGTCAGCTTCGGTCATTACCGGAGCTGACTACTACAATATTTGAAGTATTTTTGAGTTGGACTATAACAAGATTGTGGACTGGTTTGTCTGGAAAATTCCGGATAAGGGTAGAACTTCTGATTCTCATAGCCTAACAAAATTGGAAGTATTGGCCCAATTTATAATTTACCGACACAATTGGCAGACAATCCTTGTCCTAACCATCTTGGTTAGAGTATATTTGCCCCATCACCGGATTGATTAACCAGAGGTAGCATGCAATTTGTATTTCCGACTTTTCTGATTGCGCTGGCAGCAATTGCCATTCCGATCATCATTCACCTGTTTTACTTCCGACGTTTTAAGAAGGTATATTTTACCAATGTACGCTTTCTTAAAGAGGTTAAGGAGGAAACAAGTGCGCGCTCTCGTTTGAAGAACCTATTGGTTCTTTTGATGCGGATCCTGGCACTTGCCTTTATTGTTTTTGCTTTTGTACAACCCTTTCTGCGCAAAGACACAAAGGTCAACCTGGGCGAAAAATCCATCAGCGTTTTTATTGATAATTCTTTTAGTATGAAGGCCGTCAATGAGGAAATTCCCTTGTTGACCCTGGCGAAAGACCGGGCCAGAGCTATTATCGAAGCCTATGGAAACAGCGATCGTTTCCAGGTTCTGACCAATGATTTTGAAGGCAGACACCAGCGGCTTCTGAGTCAGGATGATGCCCTGAGTCTGATCGATGAAATTGAGGAAAGCCCCGCTGTAAGATCAATCTCGACGGTGCTGAACCGACAGAAACAAACGCTTGAAAGCGGAAAATCTGATCAGCTGGTTTCCTATCTGATATCCGATTTCCAACGCAATATCACTGACCTGGAGAATTGGGAGGATACCAGCCTGTCTGTTAATATGGTGCCGCTCCAATCCGTCAAGGAACAAAATCTGAGTATTGATACTGCCTGGTTTGAGAGCCCTGTGCAAATGTTTAATCAAAATAGCCGCTTGTTTGTACGAATACGGAACTGGGCCGATGAACCGGCAGAAAATATCCGCCTGAGTTTTACCCACGAGGGGCAAACCAAGCCGGTAGGTACCTTTTCTGTTCCTGCCAAAGGATCTGTGCTGGATACTGTAAATGTGTCTGTCCTGCGCACCGGTTGGCACAATGCCGAATTAAAACTGACCGATTTTCCGGTGCAGTTTGATGATACCTATTTATTGGCCTTTGAGGTGGCCGAGAAGATTTCGGTGTTGGAAATTTATGAGGATCAGCCCAATACCTTCCTGAAAGGTGCCTTTGATGGCATGGGCTATTTTGAACTTTCCAGTCAACCTGCCCGTAGTTTGGATTATTCTTCCTTTCCGGCATATCAGTTGATCATCCTGCATGGCCTTCCGTCTATTTCCTCCGGATTTGCATTCGAGTTGGAGCAATATCTCGAGAATGGAGGCAATATTCTGTTGTTTCCAGACCGAAATGCCAATTTGGAAAGCTATAACAGCTTTTTAAAGGCGCTTCCCGCGAATGAATTGCAGGCATTTTCAGAAACTGTACGCACCGGTGCTAATTTGAATACACAGGCATTTGTATTTCGCGAGGTTTTTGAAAACGCAGGCGCTAATCTAAAACTTCCGGTTACCCAGGGCAATTTTCCGCTGACCCGTTTTGGTAGCCGCGCCGAAGAGGTACTGCTGAGTTACCGGGATGGAAGTAGCTTTTTAGGGCAATACCGGATTGATCAGGGCCATTTTTTCCTCTGCTCCGCCCCACTCAATCAAACCTACAATAACCTCATTCGGAGTGGGGAGATTTTTGTGCCCATGCTCTATCGCATGGCACTGTCCTCCGGGAAAACCCGGCCAATTGCCTATACCATCGGAAGCGATGAGGTGATTGAGGTGGGAAATACCCTGAAAGATTCGGAATCCGTCTTTAAAATAGCGGGTGGCGGAAATGAATTTATCCCGGAACAACGAAATTTGGGTCCAAAAATCATTCTTAGTCTGCATAATCAAATTGAACGTGCCGGCTTTTATGATCTGCGCCATACCGAAGAAGAAACATTGGAGCGTTTTGCTTTCAATTATGATCGTAGAGAATCAGATCTGGCCTGTTTTACCGCTTCGGAGTTAGAAAACCGATTTCCGGAAGCCAACTTCTCTGTTATTAATGCCGGCTTACGAGCTGATATGAAGACCCTTGTCGGTGAAAGGAATCAGGGGAAATCCCTTTGGAAATGGTGTATCATACTGGCGCTTTTATTTTTAGCACTGGAGTCTGTATTGCTGCGATTCTGGAAGGTGTGATAATTCATGCTGTTTCTATTTTTATGGCAAGCATTTTTTGGCGAAATTTGACGCAATGCGAATGCTTTTAAAAAATTGTCGGATAATCGGACCAAAAGGCGCCGGCAAACCAACCGACATCCTAATTGCAAATGGCCGGATCGAGGAGATCGCAGCCAATATTTCTGCTCCGGCAAAGGAGACCCTGACAGGCGAGGACTTGTATGTTTCTGCCGGTTGGGTTGACCTCGGCGTACAGGCTTGTGATCCCGGAAACGAGCATCGGGAAGATTTTCAAACGGTACGAGCTGCTGCTGCAGCCGGTGGATACACCGGTATCGCCTTGTGGCCTGATACAGATCCATGCGTCGATTCAAAGTCGGGAATAAGTTATATTCAGGAGGAGTCTGATCGACATCTGGTAGATTTACTTCCCTTAGGGGCACTTTCCCGGGGATGCAAGGGCAAGGACATCACCGAAATGATAGATATGCGAGCTTCCGGCGCACTGGCTTTTACAGATGCCCTGCATCCGGTAAGCGATAGTGGCCTGCTCCTGCGTGCATTACAATATGTGCGCGCCTTTGATGGTTTGATTATTCATTTTCCCCACGACCAGACGATAGGAGCCCACGGCCAAATGCATGAAGGGATGGTTAGTACTTCCCTCGGACTGCCGGGCATCCCTGCCATCTCAGAAGAACTTATGGTGGCCCGGGATATACAATTATTGGAATACACCGGAAGCAAACTCCATTTGTCTAATATATCTACCGCCGGATCTGTAAACCGTATTCGAGCAGCAAAAGCAGCCGGCCTGAGAATTACCTGTTCGGTGCCAGTGTGGAATCTGGTTTTTGATGATACAGCCCTTTCAGATTTTAACAGCCTGTTTAAAATGATGCCCCCCCTGCGGGAAAGCGAGGATCGGGAAGCACTTATTCAGGGAGTACTGGATGGAACCATTGACCACATCAGTGCAAACCATGTGCCTCTGGAAGAGGAGCATAAGTCGCTCGAATTTCCATATGCCTCTTTCGGGGTGAATGGCTTGGAAACAACCTTTTCCCTGCTTCAAACCTACTTGTCTGAGCGAATTCCAATCGAATTAGTAGCTACTGTGTTGGGAGATAATGTACGCCGAATTCTGGGACTTGATCCGGTAGAAATTGCAGTAGGACAAGTTGCAAATCTTACTGTTTTAGAACGCAGTGCCAATTGGGTCCTTTCGCCGGACAAAGTAAAATCCCGTTCCCGGAATAATCCGTTAATTGGAGAACCTCTCCGGGGGAAGGTTCGAGCCGTCCTTAGAAATGATTGGTATATCATTAATGAATAATCGTCGATTGATCCTGCATTCATAAAAGGAATTTCGGAACTTCCACCATACTATTTGTTTACCTAATGCTTTTAATATGACCAACTTAAATGTGCCAGATTCTGCCAGTGTTTCGCCCTGGCCTTCCATTTTACGTCTCGGATTGATCGGAGGATTAATCTTTATTGTAGTAGCCATGGTCAGCAACCTGACCGGGTTTAGTGTTCCGACCAGCATGATGGGAGTCATTGCCTCTCTTGTAGTAAGTATTGCTCTTGCTGTCGGATTGTGTATTTATGCTGTCCGACAACACCGCGAACAGGAACTTGGAGGCTATATCACCTTCCCGAGAGCCTTACTGGTAGGTTTTATGGTTTTGTTGATCGCCAGTTTGGTTAGTGGCGTATTCAATTATATGTACGTAGGATTCATTGATCCGGGCTTTGCGGAAGCCGCTATTCAGAAAACATCCGAATGGATGGAAAGCATGGGTATGACAGCTTCTCAGATCGAAGAGCAATTGACAGCTATGGAGGCTCGCTTAACACCCATGGGGATGCTAAAACAATCGCTTATCGGTGCGCCCATTATTTCCCTTATTATTGGATTAATTGTGGCCGCTGTTATGAAACGCAACAGGCCTGTTTTAGACGACGTTTTGGATAATTAATAGTAGGTTGCGGCATGCAATTATTTTCAACTATAAAAGATGAAGGAGTTCGGTTCGGCTTGCTGGCCGGACTCTTTACTGTTGCCTATTTCGGGGCCTTCTATCTGATTGATAAGGAATGGATGCTGAGCCCCTATGTCTATTATGGGTCGCTGGCAATTTACTTTTGGGCGATGTACCAGTCGCTCAAACAGGCCTCCGTCCGTAAGCAGGAGTTGTTGAGTTGGCGGGAAGCACTACGAAATGGCTTTGTGGTTTTTCTAATTGCCAATGCCTTCTTTTTATTGTTCTTTGTAGTAATAAACAAAATGGATCCCTCCCTGCAGGAGATTCAAAGAGTATATCTGAAAGAATGGTATCCCCGAATTTTTCCGAAGGATCAATTGGCTTTGCGCTTACGCGAATTAGAAAAAGCTGACTTGAGTATGAGTGTATCCAAAGCCGTATTTTCTTATGCCAGAGCAGCTATTGGTGGCTTTATCGTCTCCGCACTGCTTGCCGTTATTCACCGGAGAGATTATATTAAATTTTAAGATTTGAAAGAAGGAGGAACTTTGCAAATTTCCATCGTTATACCGGCTTATAATGAGGAGGAATCCCTTCCGGAACTGGAGGCTTGGATCAGTAGGGTGATGCAGCAGCATAGCCTGTCGTATGAAGTAATCTTTGTGGACGATGGCAGTTCGGATCAGACCTGGCATGTTATTCAGCAACTGACAGCCAAAAACCCCAACCTGCGCGGCATAAAATTCCGACGCAATTACGGAAAATCGGCTGCACTGAATGTGGGCTTTCAATCCAGCGAGGGAGATGTAGTCTTTACTATGGATGCCGACCTGCAGGATAGCCCGGATGAAGTACCTGAAATGTACCGCATGATTACAGAAGATGGGCTGGATATCGTTTCCGGGTGGAAAAAGAAACGCCACGATCCAATCAATAAACGGCTACCGTCCAAACTGTATAATTCGGTGACCCGAATGATCAGCGGTATCAAATTACACGATTTCAACTGTGGACTGAAAGGCTATCGAAGAGAGGTCGTCAAATCGGTGGAAGTCTATGGGGAAATGCACCGGTATATTCCGATGATCGCCAAATCAGCAGGATTTAGCCGGATCGGAGAAAAAGTCGTCCAGCATCAGGCACGAAAATATGGGGTCACTAAATTTGGCTGGAAACGATACATTACCGGCTTTCTGGACCTGCTTTCCGTTACTTTTGTCGGACGCTTTGGGAAGGCACCCATGCACTTTTTTGGTTCTATCGGCACTATTTCCTTTATGCTGGGAATGGCTATTCTGGTTTACCTGAGCATCGCAAAACTCTTTTATACTGAATACGGTATTGCCAGCAGACCCTTGTTCTTCTTCGGTATTCTGGCTATCATCATCGGAACCCAATTATTCGTTACCGGATTTTTGGCTGAATTAGTTGCCCGTTCGGCCCCCAACCGAAATACCTACGTGATCGAAACCGAAATTGGAGGAGATGCCAAATGAAATCAGTCGTTATTCTGAGCCCGGCTCACCCGCTGCGAGGCGGAATTGCTTCCTCTTCTGAAAGACTTGCCCAGGAATTCCAGCAATTTGGCTATTCCGTAGAAATCTGGTCGTTTAAGTTTCAATATCCGGGCTTCCTCTTTCCCGGCAAAACCCAATTCAGCAGCGATCCCGCCCCGAAGGATCTGAAAATACGCACGCTTATTCATAGTATTAGTCCCTTAAACTGGCTGAATGTGGGGCGGAAATTAAAAAAGCAAAAACCGGATCTGATTGTCCTGCGCTATTGGCTTCCTTTTATGGGTCCGGCTCTGGGCAGTATTTTGCGTATTGCCCGAAAAAATCAACACAGCCGTATTATTTGCATTGCCGATAATATCATCCCGCACGAAAAAAGGCCCGGTGATATGTTATTCACCCGGTATTTTGTGCCAGCCGTGGATGCCTTTATCGGTATGTCTAAATCGGTGACTGAAGAAATAGCCTCCTTTCAGCCGAAAGGCCCGATTGCATTTAGCCCACACCCCCTGTACGACAATTATGGCCAGGCTGCGGGTCGGGAAGCTTCACTGAGTAAACTCGGATTGGATCCGGGTTTTCGGTATTTGCTTTTTTTCGGATTTATTCGGGATTATAAAGGGCTGGATCTGTTGCTCGATGCACTGGCCGATCCGCGTTTGGCAAAACTGCCCATCAAGCTGATTGTGGCAGGAGAATATTACTCCAATGCAGAGAAATACGAAAAGCAGATTGAAACACTGGGCATAAAAGACCGATTGGTTTTACATACCCGCTATATTCCGAATGAAGATGTGCGCTACTATTTTGGGGCATCTGATTTGGTGGTACAGCCCTATCGTTCTGCCACAGTGAGCGGCATATCCCAAATGGCCTACTTTTATGAGATCCCGATGGTGGTTACCAATGTTGGAGGCTTGCCGGAAATTGTGCCGCATGGAGAAGCCGGTTATGTAACAGCCGTCGATCCAACGGAAGTAGCTTCTGCGGTTTATGATTATTTTTCAAAAGATCGCATGGCCGAATTCCAGGAAGGGGTGCGGAAAAATAAAAAACGCTTTGCCTGGTCTGCCATGGTAGAAACAATGGAGGATCTGGCTTCGAAAATAGAAAAGCCTAAGTAAGTGTAATAAATATGGCAAAGAAGAAAAATACCTCCATTGTTTTCTGGCAAACCGTGCTGATGAGCGGCCTCCTGTTGGGAGGCGTTTTACTGGTTTCGATCTATGGTGGAAACCGTTTAGCGGAAGCGCAGCCCAAAATAGGCTCGGGTATTCGCACGGCTTTAATGCTTTTTGTCCTTTGGCTGATTGTGAGCAGTGGTATTCGGAGCCTGAACAGTCTGAATAAAAAATCCGGCTTTGCGAATCTGGTGCTTGGTGGCATGCTGATCAGCGGCATAGGCTCCCTGGCATGCTTCAGTTTTGCCAAGGTGGTTAGTTTCTTTAGGGAGGGAAGCACGCTGTCCAGCATATTCGACTTTAAGAGTGTGCTGTTTTTCTCCGGTGTTGGCCTCATTCTGTCCCTGTTGACCGTTATTAATTTACAAACCAAAAACCGGGCATTGGGTAATGTGCTCGAAGTGCTGGTTATTGCCGCCCTTATTTTTGTATTGGTGTACTTTGCCTAAGAATTAGCTCCTTCCACATGAAAGAAAAAATAAAGCACCTGCTGGATCAGGCTGCAGCCGTGAAGAACCATATGGCACAAGACGAAGCCCTTTGGCTTCAACTGGCCTCCGTGAGTCATGCGCTGGTCGATTGCTTTAAAAAAGGAGGCAAGGTTCTGTTCTGCGGAAATGGTGGAAGCGCAGCCGATGCCCAGCACCTGGCAGCAGAACTGTCCGGCCGGTTTTACCTGGATCGGGCACCACTATTCGCAGAGGCCTTGCATGTGAATACTTCTTTTTTGACCGCTGTAGCGAATGATTACGGCTACGAAGAAGTTTTTGCGCGAATGGTACGCGCGGCTGGCAAACCGGGCGATATACTTATCGGGCTATCCACTTCCGGGAAATCACCAAACATCCTGAAAGCCTTACAAGCCGGACGGCAAGTTGGAATGCAAACCATAGGTATGACGGGAGCGGCCGGGCAATCCATAGCCGATTTCTGCGATTTTGTTTTGATGGCTCCCTCTACCGATACGCCTCGTATTCAGGAAGCACACATTACCATGGGCCATATTTTTTGTCAGTTGGTGGAGCAGCAACTTTTTGAAGCAGAATAATTATGCCGGGGGCAAGATTTCAAAACTGGAGCCTTTTTTTGGATCGGGATGGTGTCATCAATACCCGATTACCGGATGCCTATGTTTACAATCCTGAACAGTTTGAATTCATGCCCGGTGTGCCGGATGCCATAGCTCGCTTGCGTACACTGTTTGATCCAATCGTCGTGGTCACAAATCAGCAGGGTATAGGCAAAGAGTTGATGACAAGCGCTCAGCTGGATGAGGTACACCAATATATGCTCCGGGAACTCGAAAAAGCGAAAGCTCATATTGACAAGATCTATTATTGCCCAGATCTGAAAAACTCGGGATCCGGGTTTCGAAAGCCGGAAAGTGGCATGGCCATTCAGGCGAAAGCCGATTTTCCACAAATTAATTTCGAGCAATCTATAATAGTAGGTGATTCCTGGTCGGATATGGAGTTTGGACAGCGATTGGGAATGTATTGTGTCTTTATTAGTACAAAAGCAGGAGAAAATCTGGAACTTGAATCCAGAGGGATACATATTCATGCTGAATTCCCGAGTTTACCGGCATTTACGGATTCCCTCTTCCGGATCAAATGAGGGTTAACGTAACTTACTTAAAGCCAGTTTCTTTACTTTTACACCAGTTAGGGAGATTATTTTTCATCTACCTGGCAGTACTAAACCTGAAAATGCAATCCATGAAAAAGCTTTACATCCTTTCTTTGATTTTATGCTTCGGAACTGCGATCTGGGCGCAGCAACCGGGTTTTAATTATGCTACAGAGAAACGAGAACCGATACCCTTAGCGGGAACTGCAAATTTTTCCAATCTGGGTCCTGATTTTTATCCGGAGATCCGCTACCTGGCGCCTATACCTGGCGGGGAGGCTTATCAGACCTTCCTGATGCAACAAAAATCGGCTTCCGCCGAACGTTTTCCACGGCAGAAAGACCTGGTGCCCCAGCGGGGTGGGGGAGCAGAACCTCCTCTGGTTTTAAATGAATTTGCCGGAAATAATTCGACTGCCAGTACTCCACAGGATAATCATTGTGCCGTTTCCAATGACGGACAAATAGTTTCGGTAATCAACCGGCATGTGGCAATCAAGGATCCAACAGGCAGCTGGCTTGGTGCGGCTACCCTTAATAACTTTATTTCCGACCTCAATCTCAGTAATGACCAATTTGATCCAAGGGTGTTGTATGATCCGGAGTCGGATCGTTTTATCATGTTTATGATCCATGAGCGTACCAGTTCAAAAAGCAAGATTGTTATTGCGTTTTCACAAACCAATGATGCCGCAGGAGATTGGAATTTATACACCATTTCAGGTAATCCATTTGGAGAAAATACCTGGTCAGATTATCCAATTATCGCTCATACAGCGACAGAGGTTTTTGTTACCATCAATCTGATTGTAAACAACCAATCCTGGCAGGATGGCTTTACCCAAAGTCTGATTTGGCAAATTGATAAGGCGGATGGATATAATGGAGATCCGCTGGATACCCGATTATGGTCTGATATCAATTTTGACGGAGTCCCTATTCGGAATCTTTGTCCGGTGAAAAAAGGAGACGGCCTGCCGGATGATCGGCTATTCCTGCTGTCAAATCGCAATTTTGATGTGGAAAATGACTCCATTTTCATTTTCGAACTCACCGGCACCATGGATGATCCGGATACGGAATTATTGATCGATGTGCAAAAAGCAGATGTTCCGTATGGCGTAGCTCCGGATGCTCTGCAATCAGTCGGCACGCTCGCAACGAATGACGCCCGCGTGTTAGACGCTATTTATCAGGACGATATTATCCAATTTGTCGGAAACTCGGTCGATCCAAATACCGGACAGGCAGCTATCTATCACGGGATTATTGACGAGGTTTCGGGTGCGCGTACCATAAGCGGTTATGTCGTAAATGGTGGCTTGGATGATATTGGGTATCCTAGTATTGCTTATACCGGTGTCGAACCCGGTGATCAGGATGCCATCATTGTGGTAAGCCACAGTTCGCCCATCCGTTTTCCGGGGTGTTCGGGGATTTACTTCAATAATGACCGGATGCATTCACCTCTGGTGACCATCAAAGAAGGCAATAACTTCATCAATATGATTGGAACCCAGGACCAGGAACGCTGGGGGGATTACTCCGGTAATCAACGTAAATATGATGAGCCCGGTGTAGTCTGGATTAGCTCTTCATTCGGCGAAAGCAATAATGATAATGATACCTGGATTGGCGAATTGGCTCGTCCGGATTTGTTTGTTGCGACGCAGCCTGAACCAGTTGGTGAGCCCAGGTTTGATGTTTTTCCAAACCCGGCTGCGGATCGGGTAGAGGTGCGATTTGAAGTACCGGCCAAAACAGCAAACGTGCGCATCTGCCTGATTGATGCACTCGGTCGAAATGTAAAAGAGTTGATTGATCGCAAACCAAAATACGACGGCCTGCTCTCCTTTTCCTTTTCGGTAGAACCATTGCCGGCCGGTTTGTATTATCTGCAGGTGCAGGCAGATGATCAGTTGGTTTTGACCAAACCCATTGTGGTAGAATAAGTTACAACCCCTTCTACATATAACATGAGTCATCCCGAATTTTGAGCCTACAAAAAAAGAAGCAATTTGAGATAGCAACTCTTAAACGGTAAATCGGTATCGAAGCAATTCGGTACCGATTTCCTGTTCTATGGGCCCACTGTCTAAGGAAAGGTGCCGCTCCTACGGAGCTTTAGAAAAGCTGTCAATTTGAAATGCTACAAAGAGATTGCTCCGCTGGAGCAAAAAGTTGATCCCTATACACGAATCCCATCTCCGTAGGAGATAAATCTTTGTAGACAATAATCCAAACCAAAACCAAAACCCCATCGGGGTGACACAAGGAATTATAGGATGCACATGGCTATCTTCACAAACTAAACATCCCGAATTTCAGATCGCTCTAAAATTCGGGATGACTCATGTT
>JAGQWR010000130.1 GCA_020437105.1 Saprospiraceae bacterium | reverse complement strand
CATAACCAAAGTCATAAGTCAGATCATTAAATTGATCCGGGAAGTTTGGATCATTTGGAACATCACCTGTACCGTTCTCCAGTAGCGGCAAATCAATTGGATCATTGATTATGACCATCACACCAGTCGGGTCATCCGAATCCTCATCATCATCGGTCTGATCAATCATAGTAGGTATGTACTCTACCGGATTTGTAGGTACCGAAAGTTTGTACATACCGGGTGTAAGCCCCAAGATCATATACATACCATCAACACCATTCATATTGGAAGTAGTAACTGTATAGGTTACATCGTCACCATCACCGAAAACTGCATTCAGACCAGGCCAAACCAGTTGGACATCGATACCGTTTAAACCAGCGTCACCAGGCTCGTTCTGGATGCCATCGTTGTTATAATCATTCCATACGAGGTTTCCGATTTTAGCTAACTGTACCTTATGGTCTTCTACCTCACCAATGGTATAAGGGGCACTATCCGGTCCTGTTGGGCTTTGGCCACCGTCCGGGCTCAAACGCCAGCGCGTCATTGCCTGTCCATCAGCAAAGACAGCAAAATCAGGCACCTCAAAGCAGAGGGTGATTGACATTACTCCATCGTCAGGAATAACAGCTCCACCACCTGAAAAGTCAAGTGTTGTGAGTTGTTCTCCACCTTGGAAGGAGCCATTACCATTCCAGTCGATCCAGCCTTGCAACACAGCATCCTGGCCGGTTGAATTCATAGCAGACACTTCTACACATGCAGTGGATCCGGGAACCATTGGTGTAATAAATTCGATACCGTCTTCATCATCACCTGACGCTTCGCAAACACCTTCTGTCATCTCAGAATTGCTATCGTTATCATCTCCACCCTGCATCATGCCAGCCATTGCTTCAGGTTGGCCGTCTTCATCACTATCAACACAGGTACCTAATTTCAATCGTGGATTCACAATGTGAGCAGGTCCGTTATTGTTATCTGTAGTTCCGTAGGTATCCGGAAGGTCACCATGATCCAGGAAGATGAATCCAAAGTCAATAGACAGATCATTATTAGGATCCGGGTAAACCGGGTCATTCGGATTATCACCTGTACCGTTTTCACCCAGCGGTAAGTTCACAGGATCAGGAATCATCACCATGGTTCCGGCAGGATCATTACTATCAGTGTAAGGACCACCAACTTCAATTTGTGTTGGCTGACCCGGACCATCAATCACTGCAACTTTATACGCTCCAGGGATCAATCCATTAAACATGTACATACCATTGACACCCATATTGGAAGTGGTTGTCTGATAAACTTCATCATCAGAGTCTCCAAATATTCCATTTGCTCCAGCCCAGGTAAGTTGGATATCTACATCATTCAATCCACCAATAGCAGGTTCGTTTTGCTGTCCGTCGCCATTGGAGTCATTCCAAACGTAGTTACCAATTTTGGCCAGTTGAGCCTTATGGTCTTCCACTTCCCCAAATGGGTATGGGCCACCGTTTGGTCCGTCAGAGCCGAGTCCGCCATTCGGACTTAGGCGCCAGCGGCTCATAGCCTGACCACCAGTAAAGGTTGCATCTGCGGGAACCTCAAAACAAAGTTCTGCATTAACTAATCCCGCACCATCTGGTACTGTTACACCTGCTGTGGAGAAACTACCTGAAGTCAATTCTTCATTCGCCTCAAAAGTGCCATTTCCGTTAAAATCGATCCAAGCCTGCAAAACTGCAGAAGAACCGGTCATATTCATGGCATTTACTTCCACACAGGCTGTGGTGCCAGGTACCATAGGTGTGATAAATTCAATCCCGTCTTCATCATCACCCGGCTCATCACAAGTACCAAATGTGGCTAAACCGGCATCACCATCATCACCGCCAGTCATTAATCCGGCCATTGCATTCGGAATACCATCAATTTCGGTATCCACACAAGAACCTATTTTCAGGTTCTCATTTACGATATGCCGAGGTGCATCCGGTCCGGTAGTGGTATAGCTATCAGGCAAATCGCCAAAGTCAAAGCCTACGATTTGCACCATGTAATCCTCTACTTCCCCACTTTGGAATACACCGACCGGGCTCATGCCTTCATCGGCGTCGTTTAAGCGGATTCGTAAGCCCACATCATCACCTACAACTGCATTTACAGGAACAGGGATATTTACTGTTGCCGTAGTTTGTCCATTTAGCACATCAACAAAAAACATCTCGCCGGCATCCGTGAAAACACCATTTTTGTTGAAGTCAATATAAACGGTCAATTTAGCCAACTCGCCGGTCATGTTCATGACCGGAATATTCAAGGTGGTGGTTTGTGTCAGAATAAACAAAGGCAGTGTGGCATAATTCAGACCATCTTCATCATTTGGTCCGACACCATTCGCTGCATTATTATCGTCACCACCAGTGGTTTGACCTGCTTCTGCCTGCGGCTGTCCATCAGATTCTGCATCAACGCTGGCACCAATTTTCAGAATTTGGTTTCCGTTATTATCGATCAAAATTTTATGGCAGGCACCGTTATCTGCATTTAATGTCTGATAATCAGCCGGTGTTCCGATCGGAGCACCTGATCCGCCTTGGGCCAGGTCATTTAAATCGCCATAATCATATCCGTCTATCAGAGCCAGGTAATCTTCCACCTCTCCATCAGGTGCCTGACCTGTTGGGCTCATAGATATTGCGGCATCGGTACTTAAGCGGATACGCACACCTACATTATTGGTAAACAGACCAACATAAGGTGGGGTAATAGTAAAGGATGCCACCGTTTGGCCAATTGCAATGTCCTGAGCATACATTTCAGAAGCCTCAAACAACCCGTTACCATTCCAGTCAATGAAGATGGTCAATTTAGCTACCTGCTGCGTCATATTCATTACAGAAACATCAAAAGTTGACGGGATCCCGGCAGTAAATTGCGGGAGACTCACCCCATCCTCGTCATCGTTTCCGGCACTATCATCACCTACAGCTGTGGCACTTGGCTGGCCATTTACATCAGCATCGACATCATTGCCGATCTTTAAGATCAGGTTACCCTGATCATCTGTAATAATCTTGTGGCTTGGGCCATTATTGGCACTCAATGTTTCATAGTTTCCGTTGCTGCTACCAGCTCCACTATCAGCTAAATCGCCATAGTCAAAGCCCATTACCACAACGGTATAATCTTCAACTTCGCCATCAGTGGTGCAGCCATCAGCTTCGCTGATATCTGCCAGTACGGTACCCAGGCGGAAACGTGCGCCCAACTTGGTATTCAATACTGCACCAACAGGTACATTAAAGGTCATGTTGAAATTATTATTGTACCCGTCAAACAATGCTCCGGAAGTCTGAACTTCCTCTGCATCGCCGAAGTCACCATCATTATTCCAATCGATAAAACCAACTACAAAGGCATCAGCCCCTGTACCGGTCATATTCATGGCCGTAATATTAAATGTGGCTGCCTGACCGGCAACGATCATAGCAGGAGCGATTACCCCTGTTTCATCATCGTTACCGTCATTATCATCTCCATCTGCCATCATGGATGGTGCACCGTCGGTTTCTTCATCAACGTCTGTACCTAATTTCATTCCAGGCACGATCACGTGACAAGCACCTTCACCTTCTCCTGCACCATTCGTAAGATCCGTCGGATATGAGCCCGTAGTATTATCATCCGGCAAATCACCAAAGTCAGCATCCGGAGGACAAGGTGCTGGTGCTGCGATAAGCTCATTGGCCAGTTGGCAGGCGCCATCACCATCATCTGTTATGGTAATCGTTAAATCACCATCTGATAACAGGAAGGGGCCAAATGGTCCTTCCACTACACCATAAGAGAGTGCAGCATGTGAATCATCACCGGTAATAGAATAGGTAACTCCTAAACCTTCCGTTTCATCAACCTGGATGGTATAGCTGTAAGTATCATCTGCCTGATCAAAAGTGCCTTGATTATTGCAGCTAACAACTACAATTGGTCCGCTCAGATTACAATCAGAGCATTCCATTGGCGCAGAAACAGTTTCGTTTGATATTAAACAGGCGGCATCGCCATCATCTGTTATTGTAATAGTTAAATCGCCGTCCACGATCAAAAACGGCCCATAAGTTCCTTGAACCGTACCATAAGGCAGGTTGGAACTGGTAACATCGCCTGTCAAAGAATAGGTTGATCCCAAACCAGTGGTTTCATTTACCTCAATGGTAAATGTAAAGGTATCATCGGTCGGATCTGTAGTCCCTTCATTATTACAGGTAGTCACAATAACCGGATTAGCGAGCACGCAATCGGAGCATTCGGTTGGAGCCGTAACAACTTCAGCCTGGCTACATCCTGGGTTATCATCATCCGAGATCGTAATATTCAGGTTACCATCCGTGATCAGGAATGGGCCGAAGGAGCCATTTTCCTGATCATAGGATAGATTGTTTTGTGTATCATCTCCACTAATTGAATAGGAAGATCCTGTATGCATACTTGCAGGAATCTCGATCGTGTAGCTGAATGTGTCATCCGTTGGATCCGTTGTTCCCTGATCATCACAGGTTGCCAGGATAACAGGTGACAGCGTACAAGGACAAGTTAATGGGATGTTGTTTAACGCAACATAAGGATCCCCCGGAGCCAAATTAATATTGTAGAAAAATGGATTTGCACTCAAATCAGAGTCCAAAAGGATAGTTCCTGCCATATTAACATCAGACCCCAATAACAATGGATCCAGGCTCAGTGGATTATCTCCACTACCACCAGTTGGATCCAACACAGCATTCCCGTCGCCAAAACCACCGGGAGTTCCGGTCAGGGTATATCCGGCAGGAGGCGTATAACTCATGGTATAAATTCCTGCAACTACAGGACTTCCAAATGCAACCCATTCGTAGTACCCGTTTGATCCATCCTCAATAATAGATACATTTCCATTTGCCGGAGGCACAACAGAAATAGTACCACCAGTAATAATATCACCGGTACCTTCACAATAGATATAGCCTGCCGGGTCGGTTGGTGAAGACATAAACAACACTTCCGCCTGGCAATCAGAATTTCCAATAAATTGGAATTCCAATAATTCAACATCATCGCAGGGCAATCCGGGGATTGTAACAGTTTCACCTACTACATTCGCACCAGGATTATCTTTTACAATGGTTGTATAGGTTGAACCTCCGTCAATGGAATATTCAAAATCACCTGCTGGCGCATCAGCCCAATCAAGTGTTAATGTAAGATCAAAAGTTCCAGCTACGCAACTTGTATAATCCACATCCGTAATATTCAGCATACAGAATGGACATTCAGTAGGTGCCGCAACTGATACAACACTTAAACAACCTTGATTATCATCGTCAATTATGGTCAAAACCAAATCACCGTCACTTACAGGGAAAGGTCCAAATGGTCCATTCACAGCATCATAAGGTAAGTTAGTCTGGGTGTCGTCTGCACTAATGGAGTAGCTGTTTCCGGGAGTACCGGAAGCAGGAATTTCAATAGTGTAAAAGAATTGATCATCAGCAGGATCTACTGTTCCGTTCGGATCACAGGAAACCACAATGATCGGTTCGCTACAGTTTGGCAGGCAACCGTTATACACATCAACGTCACCTCCTACCCCTTTCGGGTCACCTGAATCAACCAGTCCGTAAGACATTACACCTAATGGATCAATCGGTGAGCCGCCGGTAGATGCAGTTCCGTTAAATACCGCAATCCCATGCGGGCCTACTTCAGCTAAAATATCTGCTGAGGTTACGATGTACTGGATATTGCCAGAGCCGGAAACCGGCTCCCAAATAGCTACCCCGCCATAACCATCATCATCACCACAATCGCCCGTAACAGATATATTATAATATGCTACCGAGCCATTGTAAAGCGATCCACCACCAAGAGTAACTAAAACAGTACCCCCCCAGTGATTGTAGGACCCGTACCAGTTGCCGTCGCAACTTACCCGAACACCCACTAGGAGTTCGCCAGGATTTCCGAATTGTAAATCAGAAATCATATAGGAAGAATTTTCAGCAAAAGTACAGCCAGTACTAGAACCTACTCCGATATTAGTATGAAACGTTTCTGTACCTACATAGTTATTGGATACACCTGCTGGCAGGATCGTATTATCGACTGTACCGACAAAACTACCGTTCGCATTAAGGTCAATGGAATAAATTGGAACATCTCCGGTACCCGGGGAGTTGCCACCGTTTGGTGCAACAGCAGTTCCAAAGAACAGGCGATCTCCACCCGGCTCTAATGCCAGACCGTAGGGTTGTTCTGTAAATATGGAAACACCAGCCGTACCATCATCATAGGTCAGCGGGTCATAAGAATCAACCACATTTCCAGCTGCATCTAAGCGATAGATTCGACCATCTTCAGCATTTGAAACAAAAAATTGATTCCGATACACATCATAAATAATATTACCAAGTCCCGGACCTGTAGTACGTGGAGCACTTTCTTCGCCCGTTTCACAATTTGTATGTGTAAACGTACTTGCTTGTTGTGGCAATACAGCAAATACAGAAGCCTGGCCTGACACGGGATCAATTCGATAAACAGTACCGGCAGCTGCAAGGCTATTTGCACCACCACCGATGTTTCCATACCGAACAATACCCGGCTGACCAAAATAACCTGATCCATAATTGGAAGAGGCTGCGATAAAGGTTTCGCCTGTACGTTGATTCATGGCAACGCCATAAACATTTCCGATTTCATCAATATGCCAGGATGGATGGTGATATGCAGCCTGGGAGGCGGAAACATCCAACCTTCCTGAAGCTGGCAAAGCACCATCAACATTAATCATAGCAAAAGCATAACGTTCAGGTTGTGGCACCGCAGTTGTTACACCACAGGTCAACACTGCAATACCTGACTGGAGAATAAATGTTTCGCCGTTGCATGATTCACCTGCCCATGGAAGGTCTCCTGGAATCATCATTTTTCCAGCACCCTTAGTTTCATTTACTAAGGCCCCGGAATTTGAAATTTCCGGCTGGTTTCCGACTACTTTATTCTGTTGTTCATCAGTACCAGAACCTCCTGTTAATCCAATAATTAACAGGGAGATTAAAAAAGAAATAGAAAAACTGAAAAAAGTAGCTTTCCTACTTATTTCAGTTTTTCTAAATCCATAATTAATCTTTTTTGGCATGAAATTTGATCTCTTTTCATTCGAAGGAGATCTTCTTTTTAAAAGTCTGGGTAGGACTTTGAGTAAAACATTCTTCATGAGATTAATAATTTGGGTTTGTTTTTAAGTATGTGACGAATACAATTTGTTTACGTATAAATTCTGACATCTTAATTCCTTTTTAATTCGCTATTTCTGATTTTAAAAAATGGCATAAAAAGGGTGTTCCGAACAAAGACATCATCTTTATTCGGTCAAATTCTGAATTATTAAATCGGCATTAATTCGCGGTAAAAAAGAAAAATAAAAAAAGCCGTCTCGCCCGAAAGCGGACGACTCTTCTACATTTGCGTTCTTACCAAATACTCTTTACGGTTTTGGGAAATTTTTATACTTAAATCGGTAGGAAAATTTTACATGGAAAGATTTACAAAGGCAGGATCTAAAAAATAGAATTTATTTTTTAGCCTTTTTTACTTCTGGTTTGAAAAGTAAAAAAGGAGCCGATCCGCCCTAAAGCGGACGGCTCTTCTACATTTGCGTTCTTACCAAATGATCTTATCGGTATATTGGAATATTTATCCATTAAAAATTCAGGCCAATACCTTACATTAAAGGATTAGCTAATTTTTTACGCAAATAAACAAGGGGTATTATCGAGTACAACTACTCAATAAATTGCGTAATAATTCCATCAAGAGCTAAATACCTTAAATTACCGACAAGCGGAATTCAGGACATTAAGGTCCTTCTGGAGGATTTGGTAAGTTTTTTTTTGGAAACGCAGAATGTAGGTAAATTCCTTGAAAATTATTAAGGAATTTAATTGGGTTTAGTATGTGTTTATTTTTGGGTCAAAAAATTGCCCGTGTCAAAAAATGACACAACGCATTTAAAGCAATCGGTAACGGGAAAATAGAAGATAAATGAGCAGTTGTTGAATAAATCAACCTAAAGCGGGGGGGCTTTAGTTACAGGGGGGGCAGAGGTTTTCTGCTCATCTCTGTTACAAATATAGTTATTTTTTAATATACGTCAAGCCTGTCACAATATTATTTTTTTCTCCTATATGTTATTTAGAATACGGTCGCTTTTTTGACAAATACGGTTGATCCGAGGAGAATAAAAAAAGGGCTGTCTCAAATTGAGACAGCCCTTTTTTTTATTGGACAATCATCTTTCGGGTGGCCTTAAAGCCTGCGGTTTCCATCTGATAGAAGTAAACCCCGCTTGCTGGCATATCTCCCAGCTTCCATTCATTATAGCCTGCCGGATATTCCTGTTCGTAAACCCGGATTTCTCGACCATTGATATCGAGCACACTAAGTTTTACTTTGCCCGGAGTGCCCAGGAAGAACCGGATATCTGTTTGCTTAGCAAATGGATTCGGAACATTTTGATAGAGTGCTGTCTGCGCCGCCTCATCCGTCGTTTGTACGAATTCAAGGGCAACACCCCATGGAGGTGTAGTGCCCGTGAAATCACCTGGATAGGCTTCAGCAGCGGTATAAGAAGAGGTAATGGATAACGCATCACTTAGCTTTCCATCTGCTAAAGCGGTGAATCGAATTCCAAATTGTTTTTCACCAGCTCCCATTTCCAGCGGGAAGGCATCATGCCAACTCACCGTGATTACACCTTCTTCGACGTAAGTCAAACCAAAGTTTTCTGCTTTCGCTACAGCAGGCAGCAATGCTTCAAATGCCAGTTTCTCCGGATCAAAGTTTAGCGTAAACTGGTATCCAAGTACCGCCTGATCTGCTCCTTCAAACCAAATAGTAGGAGAAGTATTGTAAACAAGTACCACTTCCTCTACAATAATGGAGAGCACATCTTCCTGTGTCCGATTCTCTCCGGCGGCCAGGTTATTGGTTGCTGCACTAAGATTGACATCTCCAACTTTCACTGCTATAAAATCTGTTTGCAATTGAGATTGAGGCAGGTTGTTATAGCTGATCACCTCCGGGAAGTTCTCCTGCCATGGATCTAATGGATTCGGGAAAACATAATCTGCGTCCACAAAGCGCCAGCTGGTATTATTCGGGAAATCCGATGCGACCTGCAGAATCAGCTTCTGAATAGCCACTAAATCAAGGGTTGACACCGATTCAGAGTTGTTTGCATCCGCAGCGATGATCTTGTACGGACTATCCAACTGCTGTATTCCCAAAATATGCTGGGAGATCAATACCATATCATAGGTAGTCACCCCGTTACCCGGGTTAATATCAAGAGAAGGAACGACTGTGTAATCTCCCCCTTCAGCCAACTGTATTTCGTACAAACCATCCTCATCGGTCATAACTGTTGCCAAACCTGCATTGATGTCAACCATCACATCTTCCACACCTTCATCTAATTCGGTGGCAATTAAGCCCCCAAGCGCCAGGGATGGGGAACCACAATTGCCCATATTATCCTGCACCCAAAGAATGGTTTCACAGAAATCCTGGTTACCTGCTGCATCCGTTACCCAAATAGTAACAGGATTTAATCCAAGCGAACCGCAATCCATGACCATACTGGTAGTGGTAATATCTGAGGAGAAACTGATGATCAGGTCGCCCGGACAATTATCAAAACTACCAGCATCCAGATCAGAGGCCCACACTTCAATCATTTGGGTTTGCATGATCTCGACCACCAAGCCGCCTAAACAATATGGGGTTGGCAATTTGCAATCAACGACCTCTACATCCACCGACTGGTAAGAAGTATTTCCGCAATTGTCTGATACGGCGTAATAAATGGTATAAGTACCAGGAGAAACATCCGAAATCACAACATCACCGGAAATGTTGTTAAATACCCCAAAGTCTCCAGAGATATTTACATCCCACTCAGAACCACATGGGTCCTCAATATCCGGATACGGAATAGTTATATCCGTATTGCAATCAGTATCTACTATACATCCATCAATTTCAGGGATGACAAAGCTTGGCGGCGTATTATCCGTTACTTTAATGATCTGCTTATGAACGATGTACCCGTCAGCTGTACCCGGGGCACCTGTACTATTCCATCCATCCCGGTAGGTGCGGCTATCTGAATCGCCATCATTATCAAAATCAAGGAAATACGCATTTTCTGGTTGTTCCAGGAAGGCATCATAACCCCAATCATTATAGACACACCAGTTAATGGCCGTCCAGGTACGCACAATTTTGTAACAGGCATCCGGTACAATATTGAAGATCTGATCTTCAAAGCTAATACCGATCAATTCACATTCGTCGTAATAAACGGTCGGCTCACCCGGGAAAATTAAATCAGAGTCCACACAAACCTCGTTGATGTCTGCCGGGAACTCGATCACCCAATCTGAATGGTGTTCTACAAAAATGGTTTGCGAACAAACAGCCGGACTATTTTGAGCAGCATCTGTTCCGGTCCAGGTACGCACGATGGTACCAGCCTGACAATTGTCAATATTTGTCGATACGAAGTAGGCCACGTCAACGCCGCAATTATCAATGAAGGTAGCTGTACCATATACATCCAGTACGCTGTAATTGCCATTATTGACTGCTGCTTCCAGATCCTCCAGATACACTTCACAATTGATGGTAACTGCAGGCGGACAATAAGTATTGATCGGTGGTAATTTGTCATTAACATTGACCTGCACCATACAATCATTCGAATTACCATAGTAATCTACCACCCGGAAAACGACCATGATCGGACCGTTATCTACATCGCTGCAGCAGAAGATCACATTTTCATCAAAATCGTCATATGCACCGTTACAATCACCATCCATCCGACGAGCGAGATAAGTTTCAATGCCACAATTATCGTAGGAGCCATCATCGAAAACAAAGGCAGACACATCGGCCAGGCCATTGCTAGAAAGTGAAATATCCGTAATTTCGTCGCAGATCGCTACCGGAGAATAATCATCTACAACGGTGATCACCACAACCAACTCCGCGATATTGCCACAGGCATCCTCTGCTGCATAGGTAATCTCATGGTCTCCCAGTTCTAAACCAGGGAATGGAATATTTCCGCCGGCTAAGCCGTCCACACCATTTACATAAATGGCTTCACCTACTTCCGTGTAAATACGCAGCGTCCAGTCATTGCAGGCATCTGTTACAGTTGCCGGTGGCAGGAAGTCTTGTGAATTACACGGATTCGGATGTACACCATTTACATTGGCACTTACTTCAAATGGCAGCATGGTAATCACAGGTGGCTGCGAATCCATTACTTCTATAATCTGTACATTATCTTCGCCTGCATCGTTACTGGTTATTGCTGAGTTTGTACACCAATCCAGGACTGTCCAGGTGCGAATAATCTTAAAGGTATTTCCACAAGTGGAAATCACCTGATCACTGTGTGTTACATTGTAATTACAGTAGCCACCGGTTGGCGCATTCGGAATACCTGATCCGGTTGTATTTAGATTGCCGGTAAGTGGTGTTGCATCTGTTACGTTCGGATGTTGTTCGAACGTGGTGCACTCCCATTGCACATCATCCGGGAAATCTATATCCGTCGGACGTGTAATATGAATTATCTGAATGCATACGGCACTCTGATTGTTGTACTCATCTACTGCAATCCAACTGCGTTGTACTTCCACAATATTATCATCGCAAATATCTGTATCCGTGTACATCTCATTCACGAGTAAATAATCTACTGAAGTACAATTATCTAATGCAAATGGAGGCGGTACATTATCAATATTTGCATCGCAATTGATCACAACCGGCGTCGTGCTACAATCGAATACCGGAGGAAGTTTATCCTCCAGAATCACGGTACTCCAACAATAGTTGCCGGAAACCAGATGATGCACCTGCACAGTAAGGTATTCACCCAAATATTCTACACCGATTACCGGAGAAGTCGGAATTTGGTTGATTCCGTCAAATACGATAACCTCATAATCATCATAACAGCCATAGGATCCTTCCAGGAAATCATCAGGCGTAAGCAGTGCTTCGCAATTCTGATCTACAGACACCTGAATGGTATCGTTACAGGAAACGGTTGCCGGTGTTTCTATCACACAAACTGTCATGGTAGTAGAAGCCACACAGCCCGGATCAAGTGGATCAAAGGAGCCTGCCGTACCGGCATCAACAGTATATTTCACCAAATGACATCCAATACCAAGTACCATGGGGTCAAATTCAGTAGAAGGAACCCCGTTGATGGTAAACTCTTCCGATTCCAGATCAACTCCACCAACATCTCCAACTAATGGAACTGCCTCGGAGAATAAACAGAAATCACCGTCCAGGTTGAGAATCTCCGGATCCGGATAATAGCAGGTATTTGAAATACTCAGGTTTTGCCCCGGCCAATAAATACTCGACACTTCCATGGAATAACCAATACCATCCAGGTGAATTCCCTGAAGGGCATACATGGAGGTAGTAGCTGTAATTGGGTATTCGATAAAGACGGTACCTGCCGGATAAGGCAATAAGGTAGCCGGATTAATCAGACTAGTACTCACGACGGTCCACATCTGGCCGGCATTTGCGGGGCCAATTACGATCTCTTCCGAGAATTTTCCGTTTGTAAGACAAGTACAAGGATCGGTGACATTTGGTCCGCCATAATTCCGGATTTCCGGTGGCGTACAAGCAAGTGAAGCGATGACATCCACCACAGCAACACAGTTATCTGAATTTTCAGAAGCATCTGTTATGGAGAGTATAGTGGTTTGCGGACCCACATCTTCACAACCAAATACATCCGGGTTTACTTCCAGTTCAAAATCCGGGCAATTGTCAAAGCTGCCGCCGTCCACATCCGCTGCAGCGAGAAGCCCTGCTCCTGCCCCATCTAAAACCACTGTTGCCATTTGGCATACAGCTGTTGGAGCTTCATTGTCATTTACAGTTACATTAAAACAACAGGAATTATCATTTCCGGCAGCATCTGTAGCGGTCCAGCAAACTTCCGTAGTTCCAATTTCAAACGTTGGTCCGCCACCGCTATCCTGAGATAACATAACGCCCGGGCAATTGTCATTTATAGATATGTTGTAGAAGACATCTGCACTACATAGACCAGGATCATTATCTACCGTGATATTAGCCGGACAGGAAATAAACGGATCTTCGTTGTCATTTACAGTTACATTAAAACAACAGGAATTATCGTTTCCGGCAGCATCTGTAGCTGTCCAGCAAACCTCCGTAGTTCCAACTTCAAACGTTGGACCACCGCCACTATCCTGGGATAACATTACTCCGGGACAATTGTCACTGATAGACACATTATAGAAGACATCTGCACTACATAGTCCGGGATCGTTATCGACCGTAATGTCTGAAGGACAACTGATAAAAGGATCCTCATTATCATTTACCGTTACCGTGAAGCTGCAGGTATTGGTATTATTTGATGCATCAGTTACCACAAAGATATTCGTCGTGGTGCCTACCGGGAAAGTCGTCATACTCGCCTGGCCGGCTGTCTGCATGACTGTTTGACCCGGACAGTTATCCGAACTGGATATGCCGTACTCTACTCCAGCGCCACATACACCCGGATCATTGTTGACCGTGATATTCATCGGGCAGGTGATCGTCGGATTTTCCACATCATTTACTGTGACCGTGAAGCTGCAGGTGTTTGTATTATTTGATGCATCGGTTACCACAAAGATATTCGTCGTGGTGCCTACCGGGAAAGTCGTCATACTCG
>JAGQWR010000129.1 GCA_020437105.1 Saprospiraceae bacterium | reverse complement strand
TAGATTTAGCGGTGCTTACCTGGTCAAAAAAGCAGATGGTAAATTTGGTCTGATACCAAACTAATCCATTCTTAAACAAAATCTACAAAAAAAACCGGCAGGTCGTCCTGCCGGTTTTTTTTGTTTACAACTATTCTACAATGGGTTTAAGGCTGAACCAGCTTGGCTGTCCGAACAAATTGCTGATTCCAAATAGCACGTATAATAAAGACACCTGCATGCTGCCGAATTACTTCCGGTAGCTGATATTGGTATGTTCCCTGATCCAGTTCATCCTGGTAAAACGTGTAAAGCACTCTGCCTTGAATGTCAATCAGATCCAATTGTACATATTGACTGGCATTGTTCTCCAGAATAACCAGATCATCCATTACTGAAACAGATCCGTAGCGTGCATCTTCAGCAGGTTCTTCGGTGCCTACATTTGTTTCGACGTCAATCAGATCTTTTTTAGCCCCGTTGATGAACTGTAACTTGCCGTCACCATCCAATTCCCATAAAATAGCTACTATTTCAATGTTGTCTGCGTCGGCCGGATTAACCAGATCATAGCTGAAATTGAAGTCAGTCCCTGCAGTTACCAACCCGGAAAATAGAGGTTCTGAAAGATCTCCTCCAGTAAGTGGGTAGGTCAGAACCTGTTTGTGTTCTGCATTAGCTCCTTGCTGTGATTGGTTAGCTATAACTGTTTTTTCAACCTGGTAAATACCTAATTGAAAATCTCCTTCCAACTCTGCCAAAAAACGTACAAGTCCGCCAACTGTGTAGGTGCCGGCTTCTTCCGTTATGCTCAAGCCAAAAGCAGCCTGAGGGGGTTGCTGGTAAAAAAGATTTACCTGATTTTGAATTGAAATTCGGGCATCATCAATCGTACTTGGGGTAATTGCCTGGTTTGCGTTGTTTACAAAAAACTTTGGCTGTCCGCCGCCGGGAAAATTTGTTGCAAATAAACCCGAAGTCAGGGTTTCCAGATCGCTGCCTCCATAATGAGCAGCAATGATGATGGCCTTTTCACTATTGTCGGCCAATATATTTGTGAATAATTCCCAACCATATGTACCACAGTTGGGGCACCAGGTAGCCGTGCGCTTTGTCAGTAAGGTCATTTGTACTTCGGAGACCTCCTGGGCAAAAAATAAGCTGCTGCTAAAACAAAACAGGAAGAGTAAAATTCCTTTTTTCATGGTTCGTGTATTTCTTTCTTTAGTGAATAAGCTAATTCTAATACCGAAGTAGTTTCAGGTGTAATTTTAAAACGTTCATCTATGCGATACCCAACAAGCCAGGCGATTTGACCGCCACTTTCTAAAATCCAAATCTGATCTTTTTCAAACCGGTTGAGTTTCTCATTTGTTAGGTAATCCTGAACTTTTTTTCGTTGCCCCTGCATGCCAAAGGGCTGAAAAATATCGCCTTGCTGCCACCTGCGTAGGAATAACGGAAATTGTAATTTCCGTAAATCCAAACAAGCTCTATCCTTAGTACCCTGAATTTCAGCAGGTACCGTTTCCTGTAATCGAACCTCCAGCGTCCCTTCCTCTAAGGGATAGTCAAAATTGACGGCCTCTATCCGGATCACTGCACTATCCGCTTGCTTTGATGCCCGAATAAGAACCTGATCCCGATCCAGCAAAATATCCCATTCAGGGTTGGAGAATGTCCTGCCGGGAATTCCCTGCTGAATACTTTCAATCAGTTGAATAGCCTGCGTATTGTTTAGTCCGTAGGGCGCAAGCAACTCGTAAAGCAGGGTAGTGGGGGCAACACTCTCCATCAACTTGTCAATACGCAGAGAAATTATATTGTTTTTACATTCGAGCAGTTTTGCCCCTTGTGCTTCAATATATTCCCTGTAAAGGGCCAGGCTTCCCCGTATTTGTTCAAAGGTACGTGCTATTGTATCATCCAGCATCGGATTTATGTCCCGTAATAGCGGAATCACCTCATTTCTGATCATATTTCGGTCATATTTCAGGCTGTCATTAGAAGCATCTTCCCGAAAAGCCAACGCATTTTTTTCGGCGTAAGCCCGAATGACCCGCTTATTGGCGAACAACAATGGCCGAATGATGTTTCCCCTCCAAAGCGGAACGCCACCCAATCCGGAAATACCGGTACCCCGACTCAAATTGAAAATAGCTGTTTCCAGCGAATCATTGGCATGGTGGGCAGTGGCTATAAATTTATAGCTATGTTTTTGGCGAAGTTGCTCAAACCAGGCATACCGAAAATTGCGCGCAAATAACTGAATGGATTGATTCTTTTTTATTGCTTCAGCACTTGCGAATACCCGGACGGAATGGCAAGTTACCTGGTAGGATTTTGCAAGGGCTTCAACCAGCTGTTCGTCTAATTCAGACTCCGTGCCACGCAATTGATAATTGACATGCGCCAGTGCAAATTTTTGTCCGCTGATATGAAACAAATGCGCAAGCACGACCGAGTCAACACCTCCGCTTGTGGCAAGCAGGCAGGTATCATCGGCTGTTAATGCCTGTTGATTCTTGATGAATTTTTGAAATTCTTCCAGCATATTGTTTCAATTACCGCTTGCAAGATAGGGACTTCACCAGGATTAAACGACCAGAAGAACCGGAAAGGGCGGCTAAAAAAAGTGTAGAAAACAGAGATAGTGTAATTTTTACAACTATCTTTACCCTACAGGCAATTGACAGGTGTTTTTTTGTTTAAGTGTCTGATATTCAATCATTAATGTTTTTTGTATGCAAATTGACGCTTGTATTTTTGATCTGGACGGTGTTATCGTTGACACAGCCGATTTTCATTTTATTGCCTGGCAGAAACTCGCAAGAGCATTAGGCAGCGATCTTTCTGAAGAGCAGAATGAGTTGCTTAAAGGAGTCAGTCGCCGCGGTTCGCTGGAGCGTATTTTAAAATGGGCAGGCAAAGAATTAACAGAAGAAGAGATCCAGCATTGGATGGCCGTGAAAAATAATTGGTATCTGGACATGGTTTCCGGGATGGGACCGGATGATGTTTTACCCGGAGCACGATCTTTTGTGGAGCGCCTCCGGACAAAGGGCTATAAAACGGCCATCGGCTCCAGCAGTAAGAACACGCCAGGGATATTGAAGCTCGTAGAGATGGACGACCAATTTGACGCAATTGTTGATGGAAGTATGGTGAAAAAGGGTAAACCCAATCCGGAAACTTTTTTACTGGGAGCTGAATTAATGCATGTCCTTCCGGCAAATACGATCGTTTTTGAAGATGCGTTGAGTGGAATTAAGGCGGCAAAAGCAGGCGGTTTTGTGGTGATCGGAGTAGGGGATTCGCCTCAATTAGAAGGAGCAGATCTGATTATTGACTCTTTAAAAGAAATTCGAATTGAAGAAATTCGTAAGCAACTCGATCAATTAGCATCCAAAGTGTAAATTTGATTCTTAAAATAACGCTTAGCCAAATTATCAACAATCCATAAATCCTGTAGGTATAATGAAAGAATATCTTAAGCACCACGAATGGCACATTATTGAAGAGGGCTTTCTTCCTGAAAACAACAAGATTTCTGAAAGTGTCTTTTCAATTGGGAATGGCCGGTTTGGACAACGTGCAAATTTTGAGGAAGGATATTCGGGCGAAAGCCTACAGGGGAGTTATGTCGCCGGTGTTTATTATCCGGATAAAACAAAAGTCGGCTGGTGGAAAAACGGGTACCCGGAGTATTTTGCCAAAGTATTAAATGCACCAAATTGGATCGGAATCGATATTAATTTAGATGGCGAAAAACTGGACCTGGCAAAGTGTAAAGTCCTGGAATTTCGTCGGGTGCTGGATATGCAGAAAGGCATATTGGAACGTGCGTTTCATGTAGGTATCAGTGGCGGACGAGAACTTAAAGTGCGGGCCCTGCGCTTTTGTAGCCTGGCAGATGATGAGATTGGCGCTATTCGATATGAATTAACGCCTGTTAATTTTGAAGGTCCGATCACGATTACCCCTTACATCGATGCCGATGTGGAGAATGAAGATTCAAACTACGAGGAGAAGTTTTGGGTAGAGATTGAAAAGGATGTTTATTTCCGGACGGGTTACGTAATTGCAGAAACCAAAAAGACAAAATTTCAGGTTTGTACGGCTATGCAATTTGAAATAGTGCAGGATGGCCAGGTACTTGACTTTAACCCGTATCGGGAGCAAAAAGAAAAATATGTCGGTGCCTCCGTGGATGTAAAAGCCAAAGAAGGAGAGCCAATTGTGATTTACAAATACGCAAGTATTATCTCCTCGCTCAATTACGCCAACGATAAGCTAAAAGAAGCAGCGAATAGTGCCCTGCTTCGCGCCAGTACTGCCGGGTTTGATAAATTGGCAGAAGCGCATGCACAGGCTTGGGGGGCAAAATGGGATGAGGCAGATATTTTGATTGAGGGCGATGTTGCTGCGCAACAAGGTATTCGATTTAACATCTTTCAGCTATACCAGACATATACCGGCGAAGATGCCCGATTGAATATTGGTCCCAAAGGGTTCACCGGCGAAAAATATGGTGGATCCACCTATTGGGATACCGAAGCTTATTGTCTGCCATTTTACCTGGCTACTGCCGATTCAGCCGTAGGTCGTAATTTATTGATCTACCGCCACAAACAGCTTCAAAAAGCCATCGAAAATGCCGCTAAACTCGGCTTTACAGATGGCGCTGCGCTGTATCCCATGGTGACAATGAATGGAGAGGAATGCCACAATGAGTGGGAAATCACCTTCGAAGAAATCCACCGGAACGGAGCCATAGCCTATGCCATCATGGATTACATCCGATATACCGGGGATAAAGAATATCTGGTAGATTATGGATTGGAAGTACTCATTGGCATAGCCCGTTTCTGGAACCAGCGCGTGCATTTTTCAGAGCGCAGAGGGATGTATGTCATGCACGGCGTTACCGGACCAAACGAGTATGAAAACAATGTAAATAATAACTGGTACACCAACTACATTGCTCGTTGGTGCTTGACCTATACCTTAGAATCGCTCGATTATGTAAAAGAATCAGCACCGGAGAAATTTGCTGCCCTTTCCGATCAAATTAAGTTTTATGAATATTCGGAAACCGCAGAGTGGAAGAAAGTAATTTCCAACATGTATCTGCCGCATGATGAACAATTAGATGTGTTTGTACAGCATGATGGATTTCTGGATAAGGATGTGCGCCCGGTCTCAACATTAAAGGCTTCTGATCGTCCTTTAAACCAAAACTGGTCCTGGGATCGGATTCTACGGAGCTGCTTTATCAAACAGGCAGATACACTTCAGGGATTGTATTTCTTTGAGGAGAACTTTGACCTCGATACGATCCGTCGCAATTTTGAGTTTTACGAACCAATGACCGTTCATGAGTCATCGCTCTCGCCTTGTGTACATTCTATTCAGGCCGCTCGCCTGGGGATGGAAGAAAAAGCATACGAAATGTATGTGCGTACCGCTCGACTAGACCTCGATGATTACAATAATGATACTGAAGACGGCTGTCATATTACCAGTATGGCTGGTACCTGGCTGGCACTTGTCAAAGGCTTTGGAGGGATGCGCGTAGAGGAAGAAATGCTTTCTTTCCGTCCGATTATTCCGGGTAGCTGGGATCGTTATGCTTTTAAAATTGTACATCAGGGCAAACATATTCGGATAGAAGTGGACCAGGCAAATGCCTGTATTCAAAATGATTCTGCCGGAACGATCAAAGTCACCCTATATGACAAGGTTTACGAAATCCCGGGAAATGAGGAGATTAAGGCCAGTTTACAACATGCCTGAAAAACCTTGACCGGATCAAATATTGATTACTTTTGCGGACTAATCATTTAATGTAAATCCACGTAATTATGAAAATTTGCCAGAATATTTTGCTGTTGTCAGCTTTTGCGCTTTTGGCTTTCGCCGGATGTAAAAACGAACCTACGGATCAGGATGATCCTGCTGCTTCTGACGGAACTGCCGTTATTAAGGATGCGGAGGAAGTAGCAGTCGGTGACATGCCTATAGTTACAGGTCCGGGCGGCCAGATCAGTCCTCAAACTTTAGCAATGGTTGAATCATTGACCAGAGACTATTGGTATGTAGAGCAATGGGTAGAAATTAATCAGGGCAGCCTGAGTCGGGAAGCTGCAAATGCAAACCGCGGTCGCTGGTTTCAATTTGACGATGGTGGAAAGATTACCATGGGTAAATTAAAATCCACCGTTGACAGCGGAAAATGGGAGTACGATCCCCAAACTGCTCGTTTATCTATGGATATGGGCAAGGAAGACGACATGGAGTTTACCTTAAAAATGACTCCGGATGGCAAAGTGATGCTCTGGGTTGGTACAGACCGGTTTAACCAAAACAATGTTCAACTTAAGTTGGAAAACTATGTAGAGTTGATGAGTGAAATGCCGGTTGTTACAAACTAAGAACGTGTTTGAGATTTACACTTCGGCGCAATTCCCAAACACGTTCTAAAACGGGCATTTTAAGCGCCGATTTTTAGTACATAAATTAGTATTGCCATGAAAACGAGCCTGTATTTTTTACTTTTTATTTGCTTGTTTTCATCCTGTGGGCAGGAGGCATCGGTTTCGGAAAAATCTGCTAATGCGGCAGAGCCTGAAGCCATGCCTCCCGCTCAACATACCCGCACCGGACCGGTACCGGATGTGCTGAATTTGGTGAAGCCTATCGCTCTTACCGGGGCAAAAACCACCTTAATTCTGGAGGATTTTTTTACCGACTGCTCCAAAATTGATTCAGTTGCCGGATCTTCTCAACTCGGATTGTCCCTTTCACCAGACCACCAGAAGCTGGACATTCGCATTATTGGCGATGTCGGTTTTTATGAAAGCATCCGATTTTATCTGGGCACTGATACCTATGATTTTTTACTGACTACCCCCACAAAAGTAACAGTCACTTTACGCCTTCGAGATAATGGATTCAGGGAGGTAGCCCTAAAAGGGGAGATGAATGCCTGGAATCCGGCCAACGGAAAAATGACTCTGAATGCCGGTGTTTGGGAGACAACGTTTGAGGTTCAACCCGGAAATTACCAATACCTTTTTGTGGCGGATGGGGAAGAAATCCAGGATCCCAAAAATCCGAAAAAGGTATCCAATGGAATGGGCGGCGAAAATAGTTTGCTGGCCTTAAAACAGGCGAATGTTGCCAGCTTGCCACAATTGGAAACCCTGGACTCCGAAACGGGTGTCTTGCGATTTAAAGGCCAGCGCTGTGGACGGGTTTATGCGTTTTTGGATAATCATCTCCTCGAAACAGAAAAATCCGGTGATACCTACACGCTTAAAATACCGGAAGCCGCAGCAAGCCGATCCAGGAGCTATATTCGCATCTTCGCTGCAAATGAATATGGCATCGGAAACGATTTGCTCTTACCCTTATCAGGTCGGGAGATCATCCGGGAAACCGGTTTGTTGAATCGCTCTGACCAGGAATCCCAAATCATGTATTTTGTGTTGGTTGATCGCTTTATGAATGGCGATACAGGGAATGATGCACCTGTTGATGATGAGCGGGTATTGCCCAAATGCAATTATATGGGTGGCGATTTGGCTGGTCTGAGTCAGAAAATAAACAGTGGGTATCTGGATCAATTTAATATTAACAGTATCTGGCTTTCGCCGATTACGCAAAATCCGGAGGGGGCATTTCAGGAATACCCGGAGCCACGCCGCTTCTATACCGGTTACCATGGATACTGGCCTGTTTTTTCTGCTAAAGTGGACCACCGTTTTGGCGATGATCAGCGCATGCGCGAATTAGTGGCTGCTGCCCACGAAGCAGATATCAATATTTTGCTCGATTTTGTCTGCAATCATGTACACGAGCAACACACAATTTATCAAAACCATCCGGATTGGGTAACCAACCGAACGTTGGAAAACGGCGAGCCCAATATCCGGATTTGGGAGGAGCAGCGTTTAACCACCTGGTTTGACAGTTTTCTTCCAAGCCTGGATTTAAGCCGGGAGGAGGTGATTGTAGCGCAGGCAGATTCGGCATTGTATTGGGTAAAGACATTTGGCCTGGATGGTTTTCGGCATGATGCCACTAAGCATATTCCCGAAGCATTTTGGCGGTATCTAACCCGGAAAATTAAAACGGAAATTATCGCCCCCGAAGATCGGTCGATCTATCAAATCGGAGAGACCTATGGCAGCCGGGAATTGATTTCGAGTTATATCAGTAGTGGCTTACTCGACGCGCAGTTTGATTTTAACCTGTACTTCGATGCCAGAGAAGCATTTGCCAAACCCGAAACAAGCTTTGAGGATTTGGTTTCTTCCATGCGGGAAACCTTCAAATACTACGGCTTTCATTCTACCATGGGGTATATCTCCGGAAATCATGATGCGCCTCGATTTATTTCTTATGCAGGCGGAGATTTAACCTTTGATGAAGACTCCCGGGAAGCCGGTTTTGAGCGGGAAGTTGGTGTGGGAGATCCGGTGGGTTATAAACGCCTCGCCATGTTGCATGCTTTTAACTTCAGCATACCGGGAATACCGGTCATCTTCTATGGCGATGAAATTGGCATGCCAGGCGCAGGTGATCCGGATAATCGCCGAATGATGCGCTTTGAGGGACTTTCTCCAGAGGAAACAAAACTACGTGATCAGGTGGCCCGGATTTCAGGGTTACGTGCGCAGTCCATGGCCCTGATCTATGGAGATACCAGGTTTGAGCAGGTATCGCAGGGTACAT
>JAGQWR010000128.1 GCA_020437105.1 Saprospiraceae bacterium | reverse complement strand
TTCATGGCAATGGCAATCGGAGTTTTAATAGGCTATTTTGTGCCTTCCTTTCCCGAAATCATCCAATCATTTGGCACAGGCTCCACCAACATCCCGATAGCGATTGGGCTTATCTTGATGATGTACCCACCTTTGGCCAAGGTCAACTATGCCTTACTGCCACGTGTTTTTCGAAACACCAAAATTCTGTCTATATCACTTGTTTTAAATTGGATTATTGGTCCCGTTTTAATGTTTTTTCTGGCAATCACCTTTTTACGTAATTACCCGGAATACATGGTTGGACTGATTCTAATTGGCCTGGCACGCTGTATAGCCATGGTGCTTGTTTGGAATGATCTGGCGGAAGGCAGCAGTGAATATGGTGCCGGATTAGTCGCCTTAAATAGTATTTTTCAGGTCTTTGCTTACAGTTTTTATGCCTGGATTTTCATCACCGTTCTCCCACCTTATTTTGGATTTGAAGGAGCAATTGTGGACATTTCGATTCAGACTATTGCGAAAAGTGTAGCCATTTATTTGGGCATTCCGTTTGCCCTGGGCATTTTAAGTCGCTTGATTTTAGTCAAATTAAAGGGAGATGCCTGGTACACTCAAAAATTCATTCCGACCATTTCTCCGCTCACATTAATTGCCCTATTATTTACCATTGTGGTCATGTTCTCCTTAAAGGGTGAATTGATTGTGGAAATCCCGATGGATGTTCTCCTGATCGCGATCCCCTTATTGATCTATTTCACGCTGATGTTTATTCTGGGATTCTTCCTCACAAAAGCGGTGGGTGCGGAATATGATAAAACTGCAGCTGTGTCTTTTACCGCCGCCGGAAACAACTTCGAATTAGCCATCGCCGTGGCCATTGCTGTTTTCGGATTAAATTCCGGGCAGGCATTTGCGGGTGTGATCGGGCCTTTAGTAGAAGTCCCCGCTCTGATTTTACTGGTTCGGGTCTCTTTTTGGTTGCGGAAAAAGTATTTTGCGAATAAGGTGACTGAGTGAATTCTGCTGTCAACAATTTCAGAGAAACAGCTTCTTCCACCGGATTACCGTTCCTTCAAATTTTATCGGTCCACCCAGTTAAAAAATCTTATTTTGGCTGGTAAAAATTAAAAAATGGTCAACAGTTATTCACTCCTATTCAAGGTTAACATAAGTCACGATTATTACAAGGATGGATACAACCGGGATCTAGAGATTATCCCTACACCGTCTTCCCTTAAATTAATGAGAGAGTTTCAATTAGTTTTCAAAAAAACTGCAGTTGGTTTTGAAGTATATTATATAAAGAATGCACCAATAACCCAAATTGAAAAGTTCATAAAATTGGAATTTATTCTCAAGTCAAAAAATCCTGTTTTCGGCAATTTTACCAGTCAGGCCGATTTACTCAATTCTAATCAAATTTTTTATTTTTCAAACTTAAACACGAACCCAGAACCAAATAAAGAGGTACCTCTAAGCCGCGATCAGATTGTCGGATCAAATGATATGCTGCCTGTTGAATCACCTGAAAGTTTAGAGCAAAAAATATTTCAACCAACAGATAGAAACCCTCAGGAAAGTTCTTTGTATGACGCATACGGATTGGAACATTTTCATTCAACTTCAGAAGATAAAAAAATAACTCTTCCGGATGGGCGCTTTCAGTTGAACATGGGAAGCAGCAGCCAGGACATTTATTGCAGTAATTCCCCATTAACATCAAATACTATAGGTATCATCGATATTTATATTTGGATGAAAGAAGGACATAACTTTTCTTTGCATAACACTGAAGAATTAGTTCCCGTCGAATATAAAATACAATTTAAATCCAGAAGTGTATTTTGGAGATATAACCTGATTCAAACAGTTGAGAAATTTGTAAAATTTGAAATTAAGAATATCCTCCCCTCGAATAGTGAGGATAGCAAACAGTATTTATTTAACCAGGTGAGCAATGACACAAGAATGCCTGATAGATCTAAGATTGAACAATTCGTTTCCACTTCTGAGATTCCTATTAAGGAGGATACGTCTCCCCTTTTTAAGATTTTTTTATGGGAGGACCCTTTAAAAGAAGCTAGTTTGAATATAGTTTTACCAAGTCCTAAAACAGCAAATTTTAGCGTCGAAAAAATCAATGAAGAGCCTGTCTATTATGCTGATATCTTCGTATATATTTAATCCTGATTGCTCATTTTAATACAAGGGGATAATATCCTCACCCTTGAACCAATTACCTTTACTTATTCACATTTTATTCAAAAAACATAACAAATGTCTGATCAAAAACCCGGTTTATTACAACGCATCATTGAAGGAATTGGCAGATTTATTGGAAAGTTATTGGGAAATAAAAAAGACAAAGGATAAGCCCTGGAACCAGGTTGCTTTACAAACTCATACTAAGCAATACCCCAAAACCTCTGTTTGATTGTACGTTTAGTTTAGCGCCCAGTGATTTGGCTCTTTCCCGCATATTTGACAGTCCGATTCCGGAAGAAAGTTTTGGCTCTTTTTTCTGCGTGGATCCATTATCCTGAATCACCATCTCCACCTCTTTGTTGGTCCGTTTAAAACAGATCGTGACATGATCTGCATTGGAATGCCGAAAGACATTCGTGATAGCTTCCTTTCCGATTAGATAAAAATGTTTACAAACATCGCTACTCACTGATTCTTCCATGTCCATTCCATCCAATTTCAGGCTGACATGTATATTTTTTCCTTCCAGTAGCAAATGGGCATGATTTTGAAGTCTGTCAATTAACTCTCCCCATTTTTTATCCGTCTTATTCATCGACCAAACAATGTCGCGCATATTGGCCATTGCCTGATGGCTCATTTCCTGTATTTGTAAAAGCTTACCTGTTTTATCATCCGGGTTTTCTTTCGCATATAACTCGGCCTGCATCGCCAGTGCAGCCAGCAAGGACCCCACATCGTCGTGTAAATCTTGTGAAATTTGATTTCTTAAACTAGTAGATTTAACTTCTTCTCGATCTGTATTTTTTGATGCCCGGCGCCTCGAGTAAAAAAAGACTATCAGTAAAGTCACCAGAAACAAAACATTGTACACATTGGCAAATCGACCGCCACCAACGTTTTTCAATGAAAATACAAGAAGTATAAGCCCACTGATGAAGAGTAATTCCGTTAAGAAGTATTTCCGGGGGCCGATTTTTAGTTTATCCTGCAAAATATTTTTCCAATTCATGAGGATGTTTTTTTTGACTTTCCTGGAGGGCTAAACCTCAAAGGATAAGCGTTGGAAGGGTTTTGTACCCAAGCACAAGTGATTGGCTTGGGTACTTTAGGTATTATTAGGGGTCAAACTCCCATCGTGTTTGCCATTGATGTAAAAGGTTCAAAAAAGGTTACCTTAGTATTATACGCAAGTGGAAGTTGGAATCCCCCCCCCATGATCATGGGGTTTTCGCTCTTTCCGGAAGCTGCTATTTTTGTTACAACGAATTCAAAAGGAACCTTTTCCGGTTTTCTTACATAGATGTACGGAAAGAATTTTCATCAACAAACCACAACCATCATGAAAAACACTGAATCAACCCTAAGAGCAGCTTTTATTTATGCCCAGTTTGCAAATACGGACGATACCGACTCCGATACCAACACAGATCCGGATAACCCGGACACGGATGATACCACAGCAAACGGCGGACCAAAGGCAACTAATATTACGGTAACCAGAGACGTGGATTAAAACCTGTCTGTCAATAACTTATAGACGTCAAACTGCCTTACATCTTTTCAAGGTAGTTTGACATCTATTAAAGAATGTGTATAATATGAGTTCTCCAAAACCCACAAACCCACTAAAAGCCTTTTTTAATTGGCTCTTTTCCCTTATCAATAAATTAATTGGTTCTAAAGGAAACCGCGCAAATGAAGATCCAGCACCTCCCGGTGGACCAAACGCTACCAAAATTACTATCCGGGAAGTTGATATTGACAAACCTTTCCCGGGACAATCCGCCATTGCAGTCGAATTTGAGGATCAGGTATCCCAATATGTGAATGGTACCATCGTGCTTGGAGGGGGCGTTTGTACACTCAACAATCTAAATATTGGGTCTAACAATACAATCCTATTAGAAAGTCCGATGCCATCCAGTGTCAGCAATATTTCTAAACAAGGCACAACAGAAGTAGAGTTGATCGATGCAAACGGTGATGTAGTGTCCGATCAATTTGACGTACCCATTCATGTTGTAACTAACAGGAACATTGATAAGCCTCTGGGGGGCCCAAAAGCCACAAGTATAACGGTAACCAGAGAAGTAGATACTGGTCCTGCGGGTCAATCACTGGTCACATATACAGCCCATGTTACCTATGATCAGGACATGAGTATTTACGTTGGGGATACCCTAAACCTGGGAAATGGGGCATACACCGCGACAAATATATTAGTGGATTCAACAAGAAAAATCCTGTACGGTGTTATTAGTAATTCTTATACCGAACCTGGTTCCAAAAAGTTTGATGTTAAAGTAATTGCTCCGGCACCAAGCCCTGGTTCCGGGCCGACTACTCAGGTTGATACACCCAATGTCCCAATTACCTAGGCCGCTACATTTTTTTTAATGCAGGCTGGATAGCCGGATTTTAGCGTAGCCTGTTAATTTTGTAAGGAGATTTACTTTTGTGATAGGGCTTAATTATACCTGAAGCGAAGTATGGAATTTGAACACAATTTTATTTATAACGGAACTGAATAAATCAGGTGGCTTGCTTTCACAGCAGGTCACCTCATTTTGCATTCCTGAAAAATTGGATGCTTTATGAAAAGACTTGGTTATTTTCTTCTTGCATCCGGAGTATCCTATGTACTCCTTTCCTTTTATGGTTTCCAGCAAACTGCCACCCAGGAAAACAAATCCGCCATCCAGCCGGATGACACTTCTTTTGTTGTCCAATTATTAAATGAAAAAGATTCCCTTTTTAATATTGAGGAATATACTGAAGCCATAGAAAAACTTAAATCTGCTCAGGAAATATATGCTCAAAATAATGAATGGGATGGGTTCGTATTTTGCCTGGTTGACATGGCCCGGATTGCAGATTATTTAGAGATTGAAATACGGGATCAATATATTGAAGAGGCTATTTTGGCCGCAAAGACCAAACTGCCTCCGGATCACGAAAATCTGGCGCTGGCCTATCGACAAAAAGCCGAATCTTTTATTAACAAAAAACAAAGCGATAGCTCTTTAATTTATCTCCAACTCGCCATTCCGATTTCCGAACAAAATGAAAATTGGGAAAACCTGGCCATGTGCCGCCTGTTAATGGCTGTCAATTATTATTTCCAGCGGGATATCAATAACATGGATACCTCCCTGATACAGGCCCGAAAACTAATAAACACAAAGGAAATTCCGCTTCAGGTCGAAATTCAAATTAAGGAATGGTCAAGTATTTATGCCCGATTAAGCGGCGATTATGATATCGGGATCGCCTACCTGCAGGATGCATTAAATTTAACGCTCAGTGATTTCGGACAAGGGACAGGGGATTCAATGGATCTCTATGGTCAATATTATCAACTTGGCAAAATGTATTATAAAAAAGGAGATTATCAGCGCTCGCTGGATTATTACTCCATTGGCAGAAACATTTATACCGCCCAGGGTCGGGAAGATACAGATTTAGCGTTGGCGTATTATAATATCGGACATATAAATTCCCTGTTAAAACGACCGGAAGAAGCTATCCCGAATTTAAAAAAATGCCTGGAAGTTAATCGGCATTTGGGTGACCCTTATATTCAGGATGTGGTTAATTCAAACAACCTTTTGGGCCTGTGTTATATCGATCTGGAAAAATATGATACGGCTTTAATTTATCTGGAACGCGCGCTGGCAATTCCAGACCCTTTTGCAAAACATGCCACTTACGGGCGACTGGGCATTACTTATTTTAAAATCGGAAATATCGACAAAGCAAAAGCTGCACTGGAAAAGGCTATCTCCCTGTATGGAAATTCAACAGATGGCCTGATTTCCCTTTGGAATGCCTATTTGGGAGATTGTTATGCTGCTGAATCAGAATTTTCTAAAGCCTTTTTGTATTATCAAAAGGCGCTAATTGTAAATAGTACGGGATTTTCAGACAGCCTGAACATTTATGCTAATCCGGATATAAACAGTTTTAAACACCCTATTTATTTTCTGGAATCCCTGCATGCCAAGGCAGGTGCTCTGGCAGCTTATTCGGATGAACAGGAAGGCCTGGAAGCGGCCTTAAATACTTATGATTTGACGATAAGCCTGATCGATAGCCTGCGCGCAGATTATGTATTGGAATCTTCTCAATTGATCTGGGGAAAAAAATTCAAACAGATATACGGAGAAGCAGCGGAAGTAGCCCGACGATTAAATGTACGTGGTGGATCTGATCAATACCTGGAACAAGCCTTTGCATACATTGAAAAAAGTAAAAGCTCTATCCTATTAGATGCCCTGAAATCCTCGGAAGGTAAAATTCTGGGTGGAGTACCGGACAGTTTAATTCAAAAGGAAAAAGATTTTTCGGTAAGTATCGCCTATTATGAAAAAGCGTTTCTGGAGGCAGATGAAGAGGCTCAAAAAAATCAGTTTGAAGGATATTTGGCAGCTCAAAAATTAGGCCTCGCTAATTTAAAAGAAGAAATCCAGTTGGAGTATCCTACCTATCACCAGCTTAAATTTGAAACCACTACCCTATCAATAAGTGAGGTTCAAAATTTCCTGCCGAATGATAAAACAGCATTTATTGAATACTTCATGGACGATCATAATGCGATGGCATTTTTCATCACCAAAAAAGAAGTCAAATTAATTCCATTAGAAAAGTCGGCTATTATCCGTCCGCTTGTCAGCGAATTAAGTCAGCAACTCACTCATATTGACAGTTTCCAAATAAATCCGGAAAAGGCCCTGGATCAGTATAATAATACGGCATTTACTTTATATGAAAAATTGTTTGAGTCTATAATTAGTCCGGAAAAACAGCCGGATTACTCCAATATAATTCTCGTTGCTGATGGTCGATTAAATACCATTCCCTTTGAGGTATTAAATACCCAAAGAATAATGGAAGCCTCTGGCGATTTTGGCAAGCTCCCCTATTTAATGGATCAATTTCAGATTCGCTATACGTATTCAGCTGCCTTAATGATCAAAAATAAGGAGCAACAACATTTACTTCCCGCCGGAACAGCTTGTTTAGCCATGGCTCCACCCTATGAATCAGACATCATTATTAGTCAGAGAGGCGGCATGGAACAACTTCGTTCAGATGTGGGTAACCTGGAAGGAACCGGAAAAGAAATTCAAGCTATAGCCACCTATTTTCCGGGGCAATTTAATTTCAGCGAAAGCGCAACAGAAGCCTATTTTAAAGAACATGCCGGACAATTTGGAATAATCCACCTGGCCATGCACGGAGAAGCCGATTTTGAAAATCCGAATATGGCAAATCTGATCTTCACTAATATCGGAGAAAAGCAGGAGGAAGACAACCGCCTTTACCACTACGAAATTGCCAATTTAGACCTTCAGGCACAACTGGTCGTACTCAGCGCCTGCGAAACCGGCCTGGGTAAGTATGAAGAAGGCGAGGGAGTTTTTAGCTTAGGACGGAGTTTTATGTATGCCGGGGTACCCAGCGTAGTGATGAGCCTTTGGAAAGTAAGTGACCAAAGTACCAGCCAGTTAATGCCCTATTTTTATGAGGAGCTTGCCGCCGGACTGAATAAATCAGAAGCCCTGCATGCTGCCAAAAAAGTCTTTCGACAAGAAGCGGATCCGGAGTTCCGCCACCCTTACTATTGGGCAGCTTTCGTACTTATCGGCGACGGCGACAAACTAAAAACCAATGCCTTTAATTGGAATTGGCTGTGGCTGGCAGTAGGATTAATCATAATTGCCGCCGCCTGGCGCAGAAGGAAATAATACTTTCGCCTACTCCACCTTTTTCCTGGTTGCCAATTTTGTAATTAAAACATAAAGCACCGGCACGACAAATATGGCCAGAGAACTTGCTGCTGTCATACCACCTGCCACTGTCCAGCCAATTGTTTTCCGGGCTTCGGCACCTGCACCTGAGGAAAATGCCAGAGGCAACACCCCCAGAATAAAAGCGAATGAGGTCATTAAAATAGGTCGCAGACGCAACTGCACAGCCTCCAGTGTAGCTTGGATAATATCCATACCGGCATCCACCCGATCTTTGGCAAACTCCACAATCAGAATGGCATTTTTTGCCGACAATCCGATAAGTGTGATGAGGCCAATTTGGGCATAGATGTTATTGGTCAGCCCCGGAAAAAAGGTCAGGGTCAGGATGGAACCAAAGGCACCAATGGGCACCGCCAATAATACCGAAAATGGAACAGACCAGCTTTCATACAGAGCTGCCAGAAAAAGAAATACAAAGACTATCGAAATCGTAAAGATCATCCCGGTACTATTTCCGGCTTTTATCTCTTCCCTGCTCATGCCTCCAAATTCATAACTATATCCAACAGGCAGTGCCTGATCTGCCACCTCACTCAGGGCCTTAATGGCATCTCCACTGCTATACCCGGGAGCTGCAGCACCCAATATTTCGGTAGAACGGTATAGGTTGTAGTGGGTAATCAAGGCAGGCGTCTCAATCAGATTGGTCGTAATCAAGGCGCTCAGCGGCACCATATTGCCCATTCTGTTCCGAACGCGGTATTTGCCTATGTCTGAAATGTCCTTTCGGTAAACGGTGTCTGCCTGTGTCACCACCCGAAAATTTCTCCCATACACATTAAAGTCATTCACGTAAGTACTTGCCAAAAGTGTAGAAAGCGTCCCGTAGGCTTCTGCTACTGACACCCCCATCTTTTTCGCCTTTTCCTTGTCGAGTTCAACCTGGTAACTCGGTGTTTTGGCACTGAAGAAGGAATAAGCATTTTCAATTTCCGGCCGCTGTCTGACAGCAGCTAAAAAATTATTCATCGTTTGCTCAAAACCCTTAATATCGTCTCTACTTGTTGTTTGTTGTAGCTCAAACGTGAAGCCGGCAGAACGCCCCAGGCCCGGAATAGCCGGAGGTGCAAAAGCCAAAATCCGTGCTTCTTTAATATCAGCGGTTATCTGCCGCACGTGCTGCATAATTTTGGTTACACTTTCGGCTTCCAGATCACGTTCATCCCAGTCTTTGAGCTTAATGAAGAGTGTACCTGCATTCGACTTGTTGGCAAAGGTCAGGATGTTCAAGCCTGCCAGACCACCGACCACATCTACCGCAGGGATTTCCATGATTCTACGTTGGAGTTCCTTCTGCAACTCGATATTGCGTGTCGTGGAGCTTCCTTCGGGTAGCTCATAGGTGACATACATCCGCTTTTCATCTTCTGTTGGCACAAAGCCCGTTGGTTTATTCTGGAATAGCCAATAAAGGCCTGCAAATAAGCACAGGAGCAGCACCAGTACATAAGGCGATTTTTTGATCCAGCTGTGTACGCCGCGTGTATAGGCATTATTTAATCGCTCAAAACCCCGGTTAAACCAATTAAAAAATCGATCCAGGATAGTAGCCCGGCGAGTGGCATCTTTAGGTTTTAGCAACAACATGCTCAAGGCCGGTGTTAGCGAAAGCGCCACAAAAGCAGAGATTGCAACAGAGATAGCGATGGTAATGGCAAACTGCTGGTACAGACGGCCAACAATTCCCGGCACAAATCCGACAGGAACAAATACGGCAACCAGGATTAAAGCAATAGCAATGACCGGTCCGGATATTTCTCGCATTGCTTTAATCGTAGCGTCTTTTGAAGAAAGCTTCAGATGATCCATATTGTGCTGAATAGCTTCAACCACAACAATCGCGTCATCCACTACAATTCCGATAGACAATACAAAAGCAAAGAGGGTCAGCGTGTTGATGGTAAACCCAAACGGAATAAAAAAGATGAAGGTACCAATCAGCGAAACCGGAATTGCCAGTATCGGAATAAGGGTTGCGCGCCAGTTTTGGAGAAACAAAAAGACCACTAAAACCACCAATAAAAGGGCTTCCACAAGCGTGCGAATGACTTCCTCCATAGACACCTCTACGACGGAAGTGGTCTCCAACGGAATCATAAAATCCACGTCTTTTGGAAAATTTGCCCTTAGTTCTTCCAACACCTTCATCAAAGCCTCATTGGTAGCCAGAGCATTGGCGCCTGGAGCCAGATATAGGAGCATGAAAGCGGCTGGTTTACCCATCACAAAGGGGTTATTGCCGTAACTGGCTTTCGCTAATTCGACACGAGCAACATCTTTAAGAAATACGATACCCCCATCCTCCTGGTCGGTTCGTATCACCACCTCCTCAAAATCTTTAACTGTATTTAGCTGACTATTTGTAAGAATGTTGTACTCAAAAGTTTGGCTATTGTGTTGGGGTGTTCCGCCAATCGTGCCCGCCGACACCTGCAGATTCTGCTCGACCAAGGCGGCATTAATCTCTAAGGGTGTGATTTTCAAACTGGCCAACTTTTCCGGATTGAGCCAAATACGCATACCAAATTCATCTCCGACCGAAACAATATCCCCAACTCCCGGCACACGCAGCAAGGCATCTTTTATATAGATATTGGAAAAGTTGCCTAAAAAGGTCGCATCATGGGTGCCTTCCGGCGAATAGACAGCCAGCGCCAGAAAAATACTCGGATTGCGCTTTTTGACTGAAACGCCAAGTCTTCTGACAATCTCCGGAAGGCTGCGCTCGGCAATATTTACCCTGTTTTGTACATCCAGGGTGGCAATATCAATATCGGTACCCACATCGAAAGTTACAGTAACCCGACTCGATCCGCTACTGGTACTGTTACTCTGCATGAACGACATACCGGGCGTACCATTTATCTGAGTCTCGATGGCAGTTGTAGTCGTTTTTTCGACCGTTTCCGCATCCGCACCAATGTACAGTCCGTCAACCGCTACGGTTGGAGGCGTGATATTCGGATATTGCGAAACAGGTAAGATTCGCATCGCGATCAGACCCACCAGAACAATAATGATGGATATTACCATGGCCGTAATTGGCCTTTTTATAAAAAAACCTGCAATCATGTTCTGTTTATTGTTCGTTGAAAAGGCAGCTTACTTATTCCCGGGGGTATCAGAGGGAATATTGATTAATGCTCCCTCGCGGAGATTTTGCACACCTTCTGTCACTATTATTTCGTCGCCTGTTAAGCCTTCCAAAACGACAATTTGTCGTCCCAACTGCCGTCCTAGTTTTACCTGGCGTTGAGATACTTTTGTGCCATCACTCACATAGACAAAAAATTCACCCAATTGCTCCGTAACAGCCTTAAAGGGAATTGCAACAACCGCTTCCTTACTATTAAATCGAACGACCAGCGTGGCAGTCATGCCTGGCCGAATAATAAAATCCGGATTAGGGAATTCTACCCGCACTTTTATCGTTCCGGTGAGCGGATCAACCGCTCGATCAATAAAACTTAGTCGTCCAAATTGCGGATAAGTAATGCCATCAATTTTCAACTGAAACAAGGAATCTGTTCGGCCGCCTCCCGCCGCTTTTATCTCACTAAAAAACAGGAGTTGGGATTGATCAATCGCCACTTCTATCGCGATGGGATTATCTGTTGAAATAGTATTAAGCAGGGTCTGCCCCATGGATATGGAAGCACCTGTTCGGACTAAGGAAATGCCAATGGTACCATCAAAGGGTGCTGAAATAGTCGCATACTTCACATTGGTCTGTACATTATCAACTGCGGCGCGGGCTGCAGCTACTTCCTGTTGCGCTGTCGCGAATGTGGCCTCTGCATTATCCAATGCCTGTATGGCAACGGCATCCTTTTTTGCCAACTCGCGGTAGCGGAACACATCCTTCTCGGCTTTTGCCAAATTGGCTTCTTGTGCCAACAGATTGGCCTGAGCCTGCTGGTAGGCTGCCTGAAATGGTTGGGAATCTATGCTATATAGTTTCTGCCCTTTCCGTACCCGATCTCCATCATTGAAGTAAATTCCGGAAATGTAGCCACTCACCTGTGCACGTAACTCTACCTCTTGCAACGCTTTAATCAAACCCGCATACTCTTCGAAGTAGGGTAATAATTGGGGCCTGACTTGAGCTACACTCACATTCACCTTCGGCGCTTCCTGGGTGGGCATTTGTTTATCCTCCTTGCACCCCGGCAGAAGGAACGGTATCACCAAAAAAGCAGTAAATATTTTTTTATAAGACATTTTGGATCGTATTTGTTGATTTCACCCAGTGATTGTAAAACATCCATTTTGCTTGCCAAAACCACATTTTCTTACTGTGCCTCGAATTGGGCTAAATTACAAAGGCTTTTCCGGAAACCCGTGAGGTGTTTTTTACCAACTTCATTATTCTACACATACAACACCAGGGGTAGTGATCAACTTTTTGCTCCAGCAGAGCAATCTATTTGTAGTATTTCAAATTGACAGCTTTGCAAAAGCTCCGTAGGAGCGACACGTGGGCCCATAGAACAGGAAATCGGTACCGAATTGCTTCGATACCGATTTATCATTTAAGAGCTGCCGTATCAAATGGCCTCTCTTTTATGCAGGCCAAAATTCGGAATGCTCAGGTTCCGGTATAATACATATCCGCCTTATCTATAGTACCTACAAGCGCAATATGGCGCCAATGGAAATGTCTGTCAAGCCAATCGTATCTCCGCTGTTCCTAACGGGAAGCCCTTTTAAATAGCGGACCTCTGCACACACGGCAATATAGTCTGTAATATAAAATCGGGGACCGGCCGTAAAACCGATTTGGGCACTCCCTATGACCCCAAAATCTTTGCGGTCAATTAATCCGGCACCGGATGTGATCAGAATTGGAAATACGAGTCTGGAATTGGTTGCACCTCCGACAACGTAGCCCAAAGAGCCTGTCCAGGAACTGCCCGCCCCAACAAATGCGGCATAATTTCCCTCTAAGGTATTTATCAACAGGTGGGTATATTGCAATCGCCCGACAAATTGATTTTTCAGGATCAGTTCTCCAAAAATGGACCAGACATATCCCTTTCCTTTGTGTGCCGCGGGGGTAGAATTATCTTCATCATAGATCAGACTGGGAGCATAAGCACCTGCAATACCACCTGCTATATTTACCTGAGCAAAGGCAGGATTGGCAGAAAACAAAAAGATTACGAGAAATAAACTGCTAAAAATTTTGAAAAAGCCTGTTGTACGAAACATCCTAATAAATTTTTTGAGTGGATTAATTAGGTCCATATAACAGGAAGCAAGAAAAGGTTACCCAGGAAAAATTTCTTTTGACGGGAAGTAGGAATACGCAAAAATAAGGCGAACGTGTTTTCCAGGATTATAAGGCCTCCAACAGCTCGGTGGCCATTCGGCCCCGGCTTCCTCCTGCTGCTTTTACTTCTTGCAGCAATGGCATTGCCTGTTTAAAATCTCCATTATGTACATAAACCAAGGCCAGATACCATTTGGATGCGGGCACGACAGAACTGGTACCGGTCGAAACCAGTGACTCTAATAAGGGGCTTGCGGCATCAAAGGCTGGCGGGGTTTCGCTCAGCAGGCTTTGTGCCAAACTAAATTTCAGCTTTTCGTTTTGGGGATCCAGGCTCAACTGAGTGCGGAATGCTTCCGAAGCCTGTTGGTAATGGCCGTCTAAATACAGTTGGACGGTCTGTTCAAAATCAGACTGGGTTGCTTCTGAGCCACGTACTACCTGATCGAGTGGATAGGAGGTGAAATTCTGGGCAAACAATCTTTCGCCGGAAGGCGCTAAACCAGAAACAGCCTGCCACGTGAAATAAGATACGGCTAATAAGACGAGAAAACTGGCAGCTATGGCAAGGGGTCTCCTCCAGACAGGAACCAGTTTGGGTGCTGGTTTTTCGGATGCCGATTCCTGGAAAAAGGATCGACCGATTTCAGTGATCTGTTTTTGAACGTCGATCGCCTGGGAATCCCCAAGTGAAGCAGCCAGGTCCTGATGAAATTTTAAGCGATTAGCCAGTGAGGTATCCTGTTTGAGCGTTGCCTCAAACTGTTTTAATGCATCTCCTTGCAGCTCTCCGTCCAGGTACATCTCGATTTGTGCGTCGTTGGTTCTCAACTCCATTAGTTTTTTAGTTCGTGGTAAATGGAATCATTTTCGATGAGCTGAACCAGTTTTTCCTTACACTGGAATTTTCGCTTTTTAGTGTAACTGATACTACTGAATTGCATCTTCTCCATGATCTCTTCCATTTTGATCTTTTGGAAATACATAGATAAGACTTGTTGGCAATCAACACCCAGGAGCAAAAATTTATTGCGGAAAAGTACTTCCCGCTCGTTCGCTTCAATTTCTGAAACCTTATCTTCTGTAAGCGTTGATGTAATTTCCTCGGAAAGGGTTACCTCTCCGAATGATTTTTTTCTGATTCGGTTAAACCAGATATTGCGGCAAACACTAAACAGGAAGGTCAGAAAGGTACTCGATAGCTCGAAGTCCTTATTTTTTGCCTTTTGGAATACCAGCATCAGACCCTCCTGGAAGATGTCCTTGGCATCTTCGGCATTTCCACTGTTGGTCTCAATAAAATGTAAGATAGCCTTGTAATACCGGGCATAAATTTCCCGAATTACATTCGAGTCACCCCGTACCAATCCATCCAAATAGTACTGCTCCGTTTTCGAAATCATCTGCGCTCCCGTATGCTGTATGATACAAACTACCCCAAAACTAATAAAAAACGGCTTTGGGAGTACCCCAAAGCCGTTACGTTAGACTTGCGTGTTTGAGTGATTAAGACCTGCTAAACGCCTTATTTAACTATGACTTTCTCTACGCCAATGAGTACCCCGTCTGAATAGATCGCCGTAAAGTAGGTACCTGCCAGTAATTTGTTTGACTCGATAGTCAGTTTATTTCCGGAAAACAGCTGGGTATAGACTTCTTGTCCGACAATATTAAACATGCGGCAAGTTCCATTTTGAATAGTTTCTCCCATGATTTCGATCTGAGCATTTGCGCTCATCGGATTAGGGAATACGGTGATTTCGCGGCCTTCCAATTCAAATTGGGCGAGACCGGAGTTGCCACAGGCACAATCTGCAACAGCCAATACCGGACTAACAAGGCCATTCACATCAGAGACTTCAATGACCGTTGGATCACTCGTAAAAGCATAATTATCATTGGTCGTTCCGGCGCCATCAAACAGGAGGGTTACAATCGACGTACAATTTGCTACTGATTCGCCATTAAAAACATCATCAGCTACCCAGGAGAGGGTAATTTTACCAGGAGAAGGATTCGCAATATTGGCAGGTCCCAGACCGGCAAGGTTATGATCTGTAGAAGCTGTATAAGTCACCAAATCCGGATTATAGTTAATCGAGAACTGCATCGAAACCATGTCGGTAAAATCACATACAGTCAGTTGGAGGTTGGTGGAATTTGAATCCGGTTCTGAAAGCACTGCATTGATTTGAAACTGGCCAAATAGGCTATTACTTAGGAAGAGTGCGAAGACAAAGACCAGGTTTGTAGTAGATTGCTTGAGCGTCATGATGGTTTTTAGTTTTGTTTATTTGAAGGTGAAAAATTGCTGCGCCCAAAAGTAGCAAAGTTTAAAATAAAGAACAGGATATTTGTCTTGAATCCAGTCTGAAGAGAACTGTCAGCCCACTCCAAGCCAGCTGAAAGGAGCGTTGATTCAAAACAAATAAGCCTTTCATTATTGTTTTCAAATTTAAGTAAAAAATCTAAACAAGTCTTAGTCTTCCAATCTGGATCACTTATTAAAAAGTACACCTAAAAATATGATAATCAATAACTTGAAAAATATTTCAAATTAAAAAGATTACAAAATCCAGTAAAAATATCCTGAAGGCAGGGAACGTAAAAAATACTTGAATTCTCCAGGTAAATACTTGATTATTACCAGATCAGTTTCCCTGATCTATACCAAGTATTTAATTCCACTGAATGGAGAAAGAGACTAATGTTAATTGGTCTAATGGATTTGAATAGCAAAAACAGCCTTTCCAATGAATAAAAGATTAAAGTTTTCTTTCGAGATCGACAAAAAAGAGATCCTGACTTTTTATGAACTTTTCTTTATAAGGAGGAATTGCTGCGTAAGGAAATAAAGGAATTAACGCGTGGAGTTCTTTCATTTTCCGAATGTAATCATCTTGAAGCCATTTTAATGAATCGTACACTTTTTGTAAAGAAACTTCCTCATTTTTTTTATTTGGATCAGGTAAAAAAAATACCTCCCCGGAAAACTTTGCACTACCATTTACATCCAACGTTTTATCCGGTTTAGCTTTACCTATCCCCAGATTGCCCTTCACCGTCATCTCTCCCTCCACTTGTAATTCCAGAGGCAAATCCCCATTTTCCTCCCCGATCGTCACCAGGGTAGTTAAAGAATTTCCCGCCCCCTCAGGGTTCTTATCTTCTACCCGCCAATAGAAAGGGGAAGCCATAGTATTCCCACCATTTTGCAGTTGCGGAAACAGATACTGTTTTTCACCAGGCATTCGTTTTTCGAGAAATAGCACCAGCTGCCCGTCGTCGTGTTGCGGCATATTGTAAAAGCGGAAATACACCAAGGCAATCCCTGTTGGCAATTTTGTTACCAGGTTTTTAATCTTAAAGGTGACTGAAGCATCCATATCAGTACCAAGAATTTTTTTTGTCCGACGTTGTTTTCCTTCCGGAACCTTTTGCAAATCCGGACGAATCTCCCACTTGACAAGAGGCCCCTGGATTTTCTTTTGAATATTCCATGCAGGCTTCCAATTAATATGCTCGGAAGTATTTACCAACTCCACATTGACCAAATCAGCTGTTGCTGCCACAGCGCTGGAAGAATAACCATCCTCCCCGTCTGCCAGTCCGGTCATGACGAGCTCGAAATAAGGCACTCCCCTGCTGTGCTTGCTGCAATCCAGGGCAAACTCTTTCATCCCTACATTACTAAGCGCAAAGAGTAACTCGTTTTTAATATCATTCTTACTCAAATCCTTACCGTCTGCACCACTGGAAGAATAAATGCAATTCTGGTCATTTAGCCAGGTAGCCTGGATCGGGAGGGGGGGCTCTACGAAACCAATAGGACGGGCTAATTCAATAGGAACCTGGTTGAAGCCCTCCAATGTTTCGGGGACCTCCTCCTCTTCCAGAAAATCGCGTTTAAATTGCCAGGAAACGTCCAGATACCGCAGAGCCGGATAAAATTCGGAGACCACATTCTCAAACTGGATAGTCAGCGTGGACATTATGCCTATATACACTTCCTTCTCCGGCCAGATGTACAACACCCATTCTTCCTTTCCCAAATGATCGGGATTGGAAAAAGGCGGTACAGAGGGATCCCGATCCTGTGCCTTAGCTCGATAAAAATCCGGAGGAGCCAGTTTTATTGAAGGGCTAAAACCTATATCACCAGCTGGCAAATCGCTTTCTGAGGGCAGTTTTTCCAATTTGACATGCACGGGTGTACCATCGATAGACACGGAGATCCGGTCTAGATGAAACACATTTACCATGTCGCTAAAATTCACATAAAGACCTGAGGGCTGAATCAGGAATTCCTCTTCTGTTCCTTTTGAGATATTTTCCACCGGTCGAAAACCACCGAGTACCAGACGTTCATTACTCATGTTGGTCAGCCGCAAAACAAATTTATTTTCGATCAGATCATCAGCATGGGGAGCACTAACGACCAAAGGTGCTGGTGCAGCATCCGGATTCGAAATATTAAAAATATCCACATGGATCAGATCGTTTCGGTGTAATTCGCTAAAGGAGGAAGTAGAACGCTTATTCATCGGAATCTGCTTTTTCTGATTGTGTAGTTGGATTTTTGAGGTCCGGATTCATTTTCATCCAACCGTCAAATATGATCTGCGGACCGGATAAAGGAAAGTATCCCGGATGCGGTGACTGAATCTGATCGGACTTATATTCTACATTGTCCTGTACAGAGGCTCCTGGTTGGAGCCAGGTCCAATTATAACCTTGTTGTTGAGGGGCTGTCAACAGGAAAGGCTGTTGCTGAAGTTCACCAGAGTCTGGATCTTCCTGCCGCCAAATTGGTGCCGGAGAGATTACGGGAGTGGTCAAAAAGGCTATTTGAATATTATTGAGCGCATCAGCAAATAATTCGTTCGGAATATCAATCTGTTTTTCGGGCAGGATGCCGGTAGTCAGGTGGACAGGAGATCGCGGATCCAGCAGGATACCAAGCTCCAAATCATCACCTTCAGGAGAAAGGGTCAGCAAATCGTTATGGGGCTTATACATCCCAAGACCAGCCAACTTGTAACCGTGTTCCCGTTTAAGCTTATCTATCTCCCTGGAATATTTATCAATTCTTGCACCTATTGAATTCAATTCACTTTCCAATCCTTTTTGGCGTTCATCAAGTATTTCCAAATTCTCCTGAAGCAACTCCTGTTCTTCTTCTTCACCGGTAGTAAGTCCGGTTAACCTCGCCAGGATATCAAGAGCCTGGCCTGAATCGCTTTACGGCGAAGTGACAGTTCCTGTTGCTCTGATCCACGGAATGTCTCCCGCTCTTTTTCCAGTGCGCCCCACTTCTTCAAGTTGGCCAACATGTGCCAGTATTGTTCAGCCGTGCTGTCGGCCTCCGCAGTTTCAGAGGTGTCGGGCTGCGCATAAGGCGAATAAACTTCTTGCACCAGATTACCCTGTTTGTGTATGAAATAAGCAAAAAAGCCATCATTGGCCCGGTGCGCTTCTCCGATCCGTACAGCAAAGAGGAGCTTTTCGAACCCAAGTGTAGCTGCCTGATATTTTTCCTTATTGAAGTAAACTGCTTCACGAGCATTCCAGGATTGATTAAGCGCCGGTTCTCCACGCAACTCAAGATTCAGCTTAGCGCGCACCAATGCCAAGGGGCGACCGGTAAGTAAAGCCATACCGTCAAACTGAGCATAATTCTCCGGAAGATTTGCTCCTGTGGATAACTGAGCTGCCTTCAGAAAATCACGCAGCATGTTTAATTTTTTTATTCGGCGTGTGTCCCCGGTCAGCGACCATACGAGATTATGTAAAAACTCATCCTGCGGCTCAATGACCGACTGATTTCCAGGAAATGGATTACGAACCACCTGATTCCCGGAGCGGGCAATCACTAACAGTCCATCTCCTTTTGCATTAAACACATGTATTGTACTGTCCAGAAAATTTGGGACCACATATCCACAGATCGGACTATTACCTGCATGCGTACCGGCTTCAGTAGCAGTTTGGCTGGCCGAAAACCACCGGAAGTTAATCCGGGCTGGTTGGACCAGGCGTGGTGGCAGATAGGCCATGTTGTTTTTGCGAGGCGTAACCTGCTCCGGCACACGCAATGCTTCGGAAATAATAACCCGGTTCTTCGAAGCATTTTGACCGAACTCCAAAACATGTCCACAGCCCCAACGATCCACTAATCGGACCTTCCGGATTTGCATGGGCCCTTCCCGCAGAGGCAGAAAAAGATTTGAGGGCAATGGACTGATCCCATTGCGATCGCCGACTACAGATCGCACCCTTTCGGTAAAATCAGTCAGAATTTCGGTACGTGCCAAAGGATCGGTGACCGGCAGCTGCAAAATACGTTTCCGCATCAACAATACATCATTGAAACCCGACAAGCGTTGGGATAGCAGGTTTAAACTTTTCAAATCCTCAATCAGACCATTTTCGGCCTTCCCCTTCCCTACCCGGTCCAACTGTTTTTCGAGTTGCTCGATCATCGGCAGCGCTGCTGTGGCGCTGAGAAAGATACGTCCCTGGATCGCTTGCAAGCGATTACCCCCGGTTTCCCGTATATAAGAGTCTTTTCCGGACCACATTTCGAATTCGGAATTTTTCACCCCCTGGGGATTATCCTGGATTTCCAGATCAGCCTGATTATCGGGCAGGTCGTAATGAGCCACTATAGAATCTGCTGGCCAGTTCTTTTGTTGAAAGTCCTTATCTGTGGGTTTAGTAAACGGAAACACCTCTACTTCCCAGTCCATGTAAATTGGGTGCCAATTATTCGAACTACCATCTTGGGGAGCTAAAAATTTGCTACCCCGATACCCCGGATAGGTCGCATTTGGATCCGTAGTTTTTCCTTCTGGCAAATCAGTATCGGTTTCGGATTTTACTGATTTTGCCAGTGCTTCAACTTTTGCCTTCGCAGCTTCCGCTGAAAGTGCAGCTGCCTCCGCTTCTGCCTTTGCCTTGGCAGCCGCATCACTTGCAGCTTTTGCCCGCATCCTGGCATGCCCCAGATTTGCCCGGGAGGTCAATTTTATTTGAGCCAGGGCTTCTGTCTTTTCCAGATCCGTTACAGCCAGTTGAGCCTGCTCTTTTGTTTTTTTGAAGATTTCTGCTTTTTCGGCAGCTACAGTTAGGGCCACTGTTTTCGCAGCCTCGGCTTTCTTCAGTTGGTCAGCAAGAACCTTTTCTGCTCCTTCATCCTTGACCGGAACAGTTTCAGCTTTCTGGTTAAATTCGGGAGCGCTTCGTATATCCTCAAGCCAATTGCAACACTGTTTGGCAACTTCCCGATCAGAATCCATGCTAAAAAATTCCGGAATCCATCCGACAGGAGTCAGCAGATCCTGTTTCTGCATAGCTTGACTTGGAAATCCTTCAAATAATAACACAGGTTCTGCGGGCTGCCAGTACCGGGTACCGGGCTGCAGTTCGAGGGAAAAGCGAACTTTTCGGTAGGCCTCTTTCGTATTCCAGACAAGGAGTTTGTTTTGAAGGATATCAGCCTGTGCCTCTATTATGACTTTTTTATCATACTGATTACTTAGGCGTTTTTCCAATTCTTCCACCTGTTTGGATATGTACTCCCGAATCTGGTTTACATGGGCTTCAGTGGTAATCTCATCCAGGCTGAAATCGTATTCGGTGATCATATATTTATACCAGTCGGCATAAACCTGCACTTGTCGGTCGCGAATCCGGAATTCTTCTTTGTCCCACACAGTTTGCAAATCATTGAGCTGGTGCAGAGCCAAAGACCATTCTTCCAAGACGGGAGGCAGCATCTTTTCATCGGGATGATTGTCATCCCGTTCCCGACGAATATGCCAGCGTCGCTCTCCCGGCACAGCCTCAAAACCGGATTGATGGAGCCCCCTTTCCAGACGAGCCGGGAAATCCAGTTTTCCCTCTTCATTGAAAAGGCCTAGTTGGAGGCCATCTAACATGGCTTCTATCTTATGCGCTGGTTTTTTTTCGGTGGCCGACCGTTCCGCGACCAGTGCAGCCAGTGCCTGGCCGGGGGTATTGGCTAATACCAGGTTAACAGGACCGGGGGATTCAATTTTATCAGTAACGCCATTAGGATGCCACTTTACGTTGCTAATGCGCCCGACTAACAGGGATTTCCCCACTAATCCGGTACTTACGGGTAACATCTGAATATCGAGTTGAGCAATGCGGGTGTCCGGAAGAACAATTCGTTGCGGCAGGTAACCCTTTTGTTGAATTGCCAGGACGCCGGGATGCCCTTGCAACCGTAAAAAGAACTTGCCATCAAAATCGGTCTGCACGCCGGTGAATGTACCTTGCAGTATGACGGTAACACGTGACAAAGGATCTCCTGTAAGGCCGTCAATAATCGTTCCGCGTACAGATTCAGGTCCGCGATCTTTAAACTCCAATGGTTTTTCTGCTATCGGAAAAACCATCCAGTCAAAACGACGCTGTTGGTTTACCCCAATTGGCAATTCCAAATGGGGCAGATAAATGTCCTTGACGGTTTCCAGCTTACTATCCTTCTTAACCTGCGCTACTTTGTCGTACCGTGCATCAGCGAATCTTTTTTCATCTTCTGCCTCCTTTTTCCATTGAATAAAATGAGCCCGTTCCATAGGATCTGCATAAGGCTTGCTGTACCAGCCAATGACCTGATAGCGAAATTCGTAGGAATCATCTGTGGCAAATTCCAGGAAACTGGCAGGATCTGCTCCCTCATCCCTGGGATATACCAGATCATCGTGGATGCCAAACACATTGCGGCATTCCGGATAGTAGCCCGAGAACAGTAATTCGCCATAACCCATTGCATGCAGCTCGTCCAGGTAAACGGTATCCACATCTGGACCGGTTGTTTTCCATTCTTTGTAATCATACAGGCGACCGAGGTAGCGATATTCCGGCTTACCGGCCGAGCCAGGCCCAGTGGCCGGATAAGGAAAAGCACAACTGCCCCGGACTTTTTCCGTAGAAAGCGCATCTGATTCCAGCAGCCAGCGACGGGTTTGGACCACCTGCCCATCCACTCTTACCTCATGACCATCCTCATTGTACACCCGCCCTTCGATCAGCCAGCGGTTAGGCACCGGCTGGTAGCGAGGTGCGGAGGAGCCTCCGCCCTGATTGCTTATCAATGCCCGCCGAAATTCTTTCGGAAGCGTCCAGTGGATATGAATACCAGACTCCAGCGGATCGTTTGTCTGATCAAAGGGTTTGCTCACCAGGTCATCGGAGATATTGGGCCGCAGACGTGGAAAAGTGCAATTTTCACCTCTACCGTAGTGCGGCAGCAGAGAGAAATCGGCCAGCTGTCCGGCCCAATCTGCATTACCGGCCTTTGAGTCGATGACCTTAGCCTCCAGATGCATCGGAATAAAAAAAGCATTTTTTGGATCGCTCATCCGTTTGGTTATTTGTAATCCAGGCTAAGGCTAACCGCTTGGGCACTTTGCACCATGCGGAATGCGAAATTAGCCGCGTCTTCGCCCAGAGATTTCGCTAACTCTTCCAGATTAATACGTTGTTTATCATTCGTGGACACCGGAACATTATCCCAATTGGCTGAATCTTTTCCCTTTTCCCGGATTCCCTTGGAGTAGCCGCTCCGCGAGTAAGTTACACCAAAGTGAAGTCCTTCGGCGGGAAGGCGAAATTCAACGGTTTTAATCACGCTCGGTAGAATACTGATAATAAGATCATCAGCCAGTCGTTCGTGGCGCACCGGGATTGTTCCTTCGGTCGGATTATCAGTAGTTCCTTCATTGAATCGAATCTCTACACCCGGCCATACTGTGATCATTTTTGACCGCATTAAAAAGCCATAATAGCGATCGGGTGCCGGTTTATTCAGCCCTTTTGGATCCACCACAGTTCGTCGCCCAAAATCAGTGGGCAGCAGATCCCCAATGGAACAGGCACCATCCACCAAGGCATTTACCCAATTGGGGTCCACCTGGAAAAAGCGGATTGATTCCGATGGCAGGTACTTTTCATCGGGAATGAGATAATTATAGGGTACAGGGCGAAGAATGCGGAGCGACTGTACAAATTTCTGAATAATCCGATAGTTTTGATCCAATACTATCGGAGCCGGTTTATTTACGCCTGATACACCCTGATCCGATTCCAAATCAATTTGGGCAGCCAGTTTTATCTGAACATTGGAGGAACTTTTGGAAATTGCATCTTCGGCTGGAGTGTTCAGCCCGGACTCTTCAGAAATCTTAATCTGGTCAAAATCAGGCCCCAAAAGGATCCGGGAATTCCCCTCGGCATCTGTCACCATATGGGATTGAACGGGTAGTTCCTCTTTCAGAATATCGTTTTCGAGTTCCTTACGGGTATTGATAGCACGCTGTTGTTTCCAGAAATACAGGGCCTTTGCAAAGGATTTGTTCTTTAGTGCCAGCAATTGGCCTAATTGCCAGGCTGCTGCATAACTGACATCAAACTGGCCGGCATTTGGATCGTATATCAAGAGCGAATCGGCCGACGGAAAAGGGGGGCTCAGTTGGGGTGCACATTCTACCCGGTCGGGAGTAAAAGGGCCCCGGTACCAGGAGAGTCCTTTACGACCATGTCGAAAACGGTGCTCCATTGGGAAGAATCCATGCCGCAACAAATGCAAGGGGATTAGTTTTTTATTATTTTGCCTGCCATTGGGAAGGGCGACAGGATAGTGCAATTGCAGGGGAGATTCGTGTTTGCTCACCGGATTATTTTCGGCAAACGTGTTTTCATTCAGCTGCCGGAAGGCGTCCAGAAAAGAACCGCCTTTATCTTCGGTAGAAAACCGCCAATTCCGCAAACTTAGCAGCCGAATACTGTGGAATTTTTCCTCCAGCGGGTTTTCTAAAACCTTTCCATAATTTTCGAAGGAAACCAGGTGTACCACGCTTTCCTTTCCTGTACGTGGCAGGCGATTGCCGATCACAACAGAGAAGGTGTGTAATTCATCGGGTTCCACATTCCCGTTGGCTTTGGGAAACATATTTACTTCCCGACTGTGGGCCAGTATTTTCAGCTCCTTCGGACTGGGTTTGATGGCTTCAAACAAATCGCGGGGCAGATCGAAGAATTGACATTTTTTGTCTGAATCCTCTCCAGGCTCCAACTTGAAACCAGGGAAATATACCTCTGACTTTGTTTCATCCTGCGGCAGGTCGCCCAACCGTATTTCCTGAATTTTCGGTGCAGGATCATCCTGGTCCAGCAACATCAGTGCCAGCCATGGGGTTCCCTCCTCGAAGTCAGCTCCCGGCTTACGCTCCCAGGGCAAGCCTTTTTGATAAAAAACGATATGCGGCAGCACGCCCGCATAAGCACCGTTTCCATTGGTTGGTGGAAAAACAGAATCAATATCTGATGCGTCAAAATTAAAACGCTTACCCCCCACGTAAATCCATTCTTCCGACCGGCCGAAGCGTTGAGGCATCCCCAAAATACCGGGCAGTGCAGTCTCCACGGTAATCCGATAAGGACCGGCAGTCAGGGAAGGTGCCAGTCGGTCGAAGAACCTTATTTTAATATCCGTTGGATCAGACATAATTGTAATGCTTTTCAGATATGGGCTTAATATAACTCATGGGGTTCTGCCATATCGGTTCGCACGCCTAAAGAGCCCAGCAGAGGTGCGTTTTCGTATTGATTTAAAATTGTTTCTAATTCCTGAGATTCCGTTTCTGCTCCTGGTGACCAGATATTTGTTAATTCAGCCAAATGCTCCAGTCCCGGTATTCGATAAAATACTTCCAGTTGAGCTGAAGAATTTACGGGCTTGAAATAGTCGGAGAACGGGGCATCTTTTTTGGATGTTACAAGCTGCCGAATATCAACTGAATCGGGAGCGGATAGATTCAGGAGAAACCCCGTCACCTCAGGTTGCAATAAATTTTTGAGGGATTCGGAAACAGTAAAGGCTGGTAATGACACTGTGGGCCGGACTTTCAGACCAGTTAACGGAGCACTTTCATCCGTAGTGCCTAAAAGGGCTTTACCATTAATATCCTGATCATGGAATTTACCCCACAATCCGGCTGGTACAGCGTTATGGATCGGTTCCACTTCCAAGTCGATAAATTTCCTGGAATCGGAGGCAATTTCCACAGACTCCACTGTCACATGGAATACCGGTTTGTAATTTTCCGCTGATAAGGCCATCGGGGCAATGCCCAGTGTCCATTCGGAAACGGTTTTGATCTCCTGATCATTCAACTGCAAGGAACAAGCCGGCATAGCCGTCTCAAATTGAAGCTCCAAATCTATCGGGTTGACAAGGTAGCGCACCTGCTCTGCCGAAAATTGTTCGTATTTATTTTCCTGAATGATGCCTTCCGACACAAAGACCTTATTAATTTCTGATTCGGGAGGTAACAGGGTATCCCGGAATTTCACCCAACCGATTGGCAGGGGTAATTGTTTGGGTTTCCCGAATTCAATTTCGAAATCAAAAAATCCGAGATCGATCAAGGCCACGCCACCAAATTCCGGTCCCCACAAGGAAATATGGAGGCCAACGTGAAAACTGTGCCACCAGAGTGCCCATACTTCCCCACTCAGGGAAATACCAGCCTCCAGTTGGTAGGCAAAGGGTTCAAAATTGACCAGAAAATGCGCTTCAACCGTCAAATTAGCACGCACAAAGTCCGTATGGAATACACCTTCTAATTTGCCACCGATCATAAAGTGGCGGGGCGTAAGTGCAAAATATGCGGATGCTTTGACAAAGAGATCGTCATTAACCTTATAGGTCAATGCCAATCGATCAACGGATGGATAGTGAGCCGGCTTATTGTAATAGGGGCTATAACCGCCCAGAGTCATCACAAAATCACCTGCATAGACGGAAATTTTTTCATTCCCTTCCGCATCCGTTTCGTACTGATCCGTAAACCAGGAATAAAAGGCATAACCGCCCGACAACTTCGCCATCGGATTGAAGAGATAAGATCCTTCAGAGATCTTCCCATCTACCATCAGCACGCCTTCTTCCGGCACCAGACGGGCATGGAGTTGTAATTCGGCCTTGGCCATCTTCTGCGCTGCTCCGGGCAATTTAACCCGGGCTATGCCCAGAACATCTATTTCCAATCGGTCGCCGAAGCTTACAATTGCCAACAGGAAAGATTCCAGGAATTTATAGGTACTGGCTTTGATGCCAATGGCGATCCAGTAGGAACCCGGTGTAGGCTCAAAATCCGTAAAGGCACGAGATAAATTAGAAGACTGGTTGTCGCCTTCAAAATAGGGTTCCCCGAAGGCCGATTTGACCATGATGAAATTCCGGATTTCTTCAACTGCCGGAATTTTAACGGCACTGTTGATCCCAAAACCACCAGCCACGCCTTCCACAAAAAACTCGGGAGGGCCACCCAGCGGAATTTCAGCCACTGCATAGAGGAAGAATGAGGGTGTACCGTGCAGACTCACATAGCCCCCCATCGCCGAAAGGGATTTGGAGCCAAATTTCACTCGTATCTCCCCGACATATCCTGTGAAAGTACCCTTGATTTTAGGATTGTCAAGGTGGAGTTCCTGTTTGTAAAATCCACCAGCAATAGTCAACTCTCCTTTGGTAAAATTGAGCTCCAGTCCGTTTAGTCCGAATTCAATATCTGCCAAAGCATTGATGTTTGGCTTCATAGGAACTGAAATAGTGAAGTCGAGCATCTTAAAATTGAAGCCACCAATTTCCATACCGGCATCCAGCAGGAGCTTGACCCTGCCGTGCTCCATCGTTATACCGACCTTATCGATAAAGACTGGCCCTAGTTGCTTACGTACCGGTTTCCAGTTGGTTTTAGGTTCATTATTTAAATCAGCTGCATCCTTTTCCGGGATGGTATCCTTTTTGCCAGCCGGTAACAGACCGAGGATGGGAGCAACAATTTTCGGCGAAACGGATATTCCTTTTGCTCTATCTTTTCCCCCAACTTTAATGGTGTAACTACTACCAAAGGAAACTAGTTTATTGTTAAGCTCTTCGGCTAATTCTTTGGAAATGGCTGCATTCGAAAAAGAAAAATCGAGCGTCAGTTGAACCTCTCCTTTGTCCTCCGGGATATATTTTCCAATAAAATCAACTTGCGAGAGATTAAATTTCTGATCCTGGTTTTCTCCAGAGCCGGGGATATCCATGAGCAGTCCCATAAACATCTGCCAGGCAGAAGATTTCTTATTCTGCTCCGAATTTTTATAAAGCAGGAAGAAAGTCTCTTCAAGCGATGGAGAAATCCAGGCGGGAACAAGGTCTATCGCCGACTGATCAAAAATACCAATCACCTTTTGCAGGGTCAAATGGCCCTGATAGCCGGCAAAGAGGTATTTGGATTTGGGATCTTTGTCAAAATACAGGGCAAAAACATGGGCTTCATTATTGGAATCATTGATTGTAAGAATGCCGTGGGTTTGAATTTCCTTCCCCGTCTTTTCCCCGTCTTCAAGTTTATCCTGGATCCGGAAGCTGAGATCGATTTTTCCTTTCAGTTTATCATCCAATTCAAAATTGCAGCTACCCCCAATCTCAAAAGATCCATACGCAGTATCGGCTTTAATGAAGACGTCCTCCAAATTGGCGTCAGCCAGCCCTGCGGGCGCTTCCGTTTGTAGGTTCGTTTTAGTAAATATCCAGGAAATAACGCGGTCAATGGGGATCGTTGAAAGGTTGTCGGGGTCATCGCCCTCCAACCTACCTTCCAGTGACCAGTTGCTTTTTGACTCCCCCGAAGTTTTAGTTTCGTCCGCTTGGACGTTTTTAGAGGATAAGCTCCGTCCGGATTGATACTTAAGGTTTAGGGCAAATCCCAGTTTAATATCATCCTTTTTTTCCTGAGTGAAGGTAATTCTTGTTTTTCCGTAGAATTCCGCCTTTGTTTGCTCGCGCTTCTCAAGTGAAAAACGAATTTCTTCCAGATCCAGGAAAATGCCGCTATCCCCAAGTTTCAGCGGATACAGGAAAATGCCGCTATCCCCAAGTTTCAGCGGATCCAGGTTTTTAAGGCCTGCGGAGGCTTCTAAATTACCGGTACCTGTCTCATATTGAAAGCTTAGGAAGGAGATCGTTAATCCTTGCAGGGATTCGGGAAGCTCGAGCCTCCCGCTGGAGAGGGCCGTCAGCCAATCACTCAGGACAATATTTCCACTGGTAAAGGTGCGGAGATTCCAACCGGAGCCTTTGCGATAATTGCCGCTGAGGTACAGGTCGGTGGTTTGTAATTTGGCATTTGCTGTTAGTCCGTATTCTGTACTTTCAGCGCTATTTTCCACATACAACTCCAAGTCGCTCAGCGCAATCTGGAAATCGCCAATATTGTAGGTCCAATGCTCACTGCCCACTTTGGTGCGGAAGGAGAAGTCTTTGCTTTCGATAGCATAAGACATACTCAATTCCTGAAGCTCAAAATGGAGGGGCCCGGGCAGGGCTACGTCTTCGAAGAAAAGCTCAATGATTGAGGAGGACCTGACTGGCTCCATCAGTTCCAGATACAATTCGGGAAAGGGGTAGCTAACCCTGCAGCGCAGTTTCAGGTCGGAACCAATCTCGGCAATGCCTTCCAGCGAGGCTTCCATCTCCCGCTCACTGCTGTTGAAAGGATACTTGACGACTAACTCCAGAGAGGGTGTAACCCGAATTCGGTCGTCGAGGAGGTGAAAAGTCTCCCCTTGTATTTTCCAATCCAGTGCACGCGCTACTTTATCTGTCAAAGAACCGTAAATGCCCATTTCTACTGATCGAATAGGTATCAGATCAAGTAATGTAAGCCATCCAGATTCCTTTTCGAAAGGAAACTGATCAGGCTGCAGTTGATTCTTTTCCAGATTCAGTCTAAGGCCAAAGCTGCGCCAGTAGGGATCAAGCATGCCGCGGAACGAAAATTGACCATTGGGTACGTAGGCATACTCGGAGGAGGGTTGTAAGCTGACTGTCCCCGCTGCCGTTACACCTGGATAGAGCGTATTGGCGACGAGCGGAAAATCAAGTCCCAGAGAAAAATCCTCGAGGTTTATTGGCCCGGCAGACCAATTTGTAGTTATGCCTGATGCAAGTGCAAAGTGGACCGTCGCTTCTTCTACAAAAAATAGTCCCTGAAAATCCCGACGATTCGGCGTGATCAGATTCTCCGGTTGTTGCCCAAGCATATCTGCCAGAAAAGGGACTAGATTATTCTCGGATAATTGGGAAGAGTCGAATTTAATAGTACAGTGCAGACCACGACGAACCAGGTTGTTAAATAAGGCAGAGCTGGGGAGATACGGATGCAGATAACTCCGTAGATCTTCCGACAACTCCAAGGAAGAGTAGAGCATTTCCAATGGCGGCGCATCTGGGTCATTCCCGGAAGGAAAAAATTGCAGCGAATGGCAGTACAAATCGATCAGCTCGGTCGCATTTTCGGGTTCTGTCTTATTCGGGAAATAATAGGCCGCCAGGCTGCTAAATGGGGGGGCAACATCCGGTGACATCAGGAACTGACAAATGCAATGCCGATCACCGTTGTACTCCAGCAGGATCACCCGTGCCGATGTAAATTGAAGCGGCCCCGGGCCTGCAAATTGTCCGTCGAAGACCGCCAACTCCGGATCGGAGCGCTTAATGATCGGTGCTAAAAAAACCAAGGACTCCTCCCCTGTTCCCCCTAATAGAATTCCCATCTCCCGGAAGAGGTCGAAACCTAGTAGATCGGGAACGAGGGAAAGTTTTTCTTCCTCGACGGAAAGGGTGGAGATGGGTTTGAGGGTGGGCATTGAGCAGTTATTAATTAATTTTATTTCTCCATTCAGTAATAATTCCGAATGTCTTCTGAAAATACTCGTCAGTCCACTTTAACTGTGATGAAAAATCAATATTCCAGTCATTTTGGTGAGGAGGAACGGCAAGCCCTAAAATCTCATCTCGTCGTTTAATTAACTCACTATTATCTTTATTATTGAAGTACGATGATTTATTCGCTACAGTAAATGCCAAACAACTTAAATAATCTTTAATATAATCACTTGGAAAATTGTTTGTATTATAAATAGTAGTACTAATGTTTTGTGTATTTAATATCTCATCAATAGTAGTCTTTTTTTGATAAAAGGAATGAAATAATTCGTCATAATCACTAACTGTATTATCTGGATTATAATTAACGCCTGGAACATCTGGCCCAAGTTGATCAAACTTAAATAACTCTTTAACCAGTGATTTTCTTATTTGGATAAATTCGTGTCGGTCAGTGTTGTAAGCATGATTTAAATCATCTCCAATATAATCTAATAAGATTTCTAAACCGGAGTGTTGCAAATCATATACTTTTTCTCTTGGAATTCCGGTAGGCGTTACAATTGGATCACCGTTTATATAGATGCGACGAAAATTGATGGAGGAATTGACTAAAAATTGATGCGCGGCATTTCCACATGCTGGCGCGCCATAAGTAATTACCTTTTGGTCTTTCCAATTCCAATTCGGAAAATCATCTCGAATGTCCCCAAAAAGCATGGAAGTTCCGAATAATAATGCATACGCCCCACCAAGACTATGGCCGGCTAAATAAATCTCTCCTGGATTATCCGACATTTGAGAATCAATACGATTTAATACACTTTTCAGGGAAGGGAATATGGTTTTTAAAGACTTGGAAAAACCTACACTTGTATTAACTAATGGATTTTTACATATTTCCTTGTATTGCTTATTATCGAGAAACTGCAAATCCGTAACCCAGTCTGCATTCCCTTTTTTTCCACGATTTTTGACCAAATATCGGAATGGGGATCCGCTTCTACTTCCTCTAAATACGATGTGAATCCTATCTTTATTGTCAGGCATATTTTGATGCAGAACAATCCCCATCAAACTATACATACCACCATTGTCAGGAGAAGACCCTGATAATCCAGTATTTCCATAAAAACAATAAACGTCAATTTCCTTATTCTTATCGATTTCGATTGGCTTCGAAAAATCATTACTATCTCTAAAAATTCTTCGCAAATTAGCGACAAGTGGCTGGGGAATGAAAACGTCCCAAGTATCTACCGCCTGATGATTAATCGCATGTTCTCGCGGATCTATTAAATCAAACCTAAATCGAATAGGATCTAAATCCGCAGGAAACGGAAATTTATTAGCCTGGAGGTGTCTTTTTCTAACCTGATCCATAAACACTTCACGACGACTTGTCTGCCACAATCCTTTCATTGTTTTAACCGCCTGCATTTCATAATACGGATCAAAGGGCCAGACTAATGTCTGCGCGTACAAATGATAGGAAAGGGTACAGAGGTCCAGGTGGTAGACAAGTTCGTTGTACATGGTTCCGGGCTCAGGGTTACAGGTTAAAGAATCCAAACATTCAAAGCCGGGAATCCTGAAATGGCGGAGGTAGGCCAAGGCTTGGGTGCTTTGATAAAGATCAACAATTTTGTCAGAAAACCAAAGATTAGCCAAATAAAAAGCTGAACACCTGTCCACCTGCCGGATTAAAATTTGGTCTATACTGAACTCATGAGCCTTGGCGGCAACAATTTTGAATGCTTCATCCAGAAGGTTGTGAAAGTCTGGAGTGGTATCCGATAGAAGAAACGGCCGTTCTGATATTTCGACCTACCCCAGCTAAAGTTCCATTAATATTGTTAAAAGGTACAAGCTGAATATAGCAGCACCCACTCAATTTGTAGCATTCGCCAGTATTTTATTTACTATCTTCATCCTTCAAGAATTATTAATCTGGCCTATGAGAAACCTTAGCTATTCTTATCGAATAGAGCAATTTATACTAATCAGTTTATTTGTTCTGCTGGGTCTCTCTGCTTCAGCGCAAATTGGCCTGCAATTCAATTATATAAAACCAAGCCAGGAATTTGGCTTTCTATTCAAACCAACAGTTGGAATAGAGGGTACCTATTCGACTAGTTATGCCGATGATAAACACCAATTTGGGGGCGGTATCGGTTTTTTTGCTGTGCACCCAAGAGCAGATACAATTCCCACCAGTTACGTTATTCAATTTGATAATAACAATGGTGGTGTTGGTACATTTTTACCGGGTTTCGAAATATGGGAGTATTACCGGGTACTTTCTTTGAATGGCACCTATACATTCAAAATTCTGGATAAACCGATTTCTCCGATCATTGGGTTTGATATTAGCGCACATTTCACCTTTTATGAATACCAGCGAAATACAGCCGGCTATAGCGACCTTGACGCAACGAGTGGCGGATTATTATTTACAGGGTATCCCAAGGCAGGGTTTCAAATAAACATAAAGGATACTTATTTAATTACCTGCGCATTTGGCAAAAGCATGGGCATCACCGAAAAATATATCCCTCAAAGTTATTGGAAAGGATTTGTGAATTTGAGTTATTTCCTGAATTAGAAAGTAAGAATCAATTTATGCGACTGAAAATCCCTTTTATATTACTCCTCTTTCCGATTCTATTTTCAGGGTGTAAGAATTCCCTGGATTTGTTTGAAGATTTTGATGATTATTTGCCCGTAATCGAGATCAAGTCTATCTCCATGATTGACGACTTTACGGCCCAGGTAATTATTGAGATTATTTCTGAAGGAGCTGCTGAAATCAACTATGCCGGCATGCAGCATAGCCTCTCTCCGGATATGAGTTTATTCGAAAACCATACCTTGGTTCAGTCCCCATCCGCCTCTTTTATACTGGAAGCAAAAGAACTGGAACATTCAACTACCTATTATTTTCGAGCCTTTGCGGCTAATGATTATGGCCATTATTATGGTAGTATCCTGTCATTTGATGTTCCAGGTCTTAGTCCGCCGGATGTGCCTTGTACTATACCAGAAAACCTGGTTATAAACGATGGCGTATCACATAATGCCAATGTAATCAACCACGGCACTGATGTTGGGAATTACACCTACGGCATTAATGTCGATTGCCCAAGTGCCGGATTCATGGTCAATGTATTTTTTAACAAGGTGCCTGAAAACGGCATATATAACACTTCCACCTATGCTAATCTGGAGGGTCATGAGCAGCGGGTCCTGGTAGAGATAGCCTTCGACGGCGGCTTTCAGACCGTTCCAACTTATTCAGGTAAAAAACTGTATGTGGTTGAAAACGAGGACGGCTCCAAAAATGTCATTTTTTGTGACCTGAGTTATACCGTATTTACGACCGAGATCCCTATTGTTGGAAACTTTCGATTGGAGTAAACTCCACGCTGGTATATTGCGTGGATCGGGATTGCTAACGCGATCCTGGTATGGGTTTCGTTACCCACACTTCAAAAGGCCTCGGCTGACGCCTCCTGGCCTTTTTCTATTTTGACCTACTTAGGAGTAAACTCCACGCTGGCCTAAATAGAAAAAGGCCATTTCGTTTTCACGAAATAGCCTTTTAAAGTGTGTCGGGGTGGCAGGATTCGAACCTGCGGCCCCCTGCTCCCAAAGCTATCTTATTTTACTTTCCTATTTTATTCCGTTTTTACCATTTTTGTCGTAAGTTGCAATAAATCAGTAGGTTTAGACAAACATACTGATAAAATACGAAAGATAAGTTTCTTGTTTTTCGCATATTTCATGTTACAATTTTGTTACAATACTTTTTTACTATGCCAGATGCAAAGATCATGCTGTTTGATTCTCCTTCCAGAAAGAAGAAGGACGGCACTTATCCGCTTCAATTAGTTATCTATGAAAATGGCAAGAGAAAGTACTTCCGATTAGGTAAAAGTTGTACCCAGGAGGAATGGAACCCCGAAACAGGATATTTCCGAAAGAACTACCCCGACCATAATAAGGAAAACAGTTTTTTGCGTCGGACATTAAGTCGGGCCTATGAGGTTATTGATAGCCTGGATCGGGATAAAATCCCCTTCTCCTTTCATGTCTTTTACTCCAGATACATCGGAAAAAAAACATCGACGGATGTAGCAACCATTTTCCAATCGACCATAGAAAGATGTGAACGGGAAGAAAGAGTGGGATCAGCATCTCAATACCGCTCTACCAAAAATGCCATTCTTGAATTTTGCAAGCAATCACCCAACATTCCAAGCAACGGATTGATGCTTCAAAACATAGATTTCAAATTCTTAAAGGATTTCGAGCATTGGTTAAAAGTTAAGCGTAATTGTAAAGACACCACGATCAGTGTCTATATGAGGGCATTGAGGACGGTCTTTAATGATGCCATCAAGGAAGACTTGATTAGCTATGAATTTTATCCCTTCCGTAAATATGAGATAGGAAAACGCCTGAACACTAAAACCAAAAAGAGGGCTATTAGCAAAGACATCATGCACCAAATCAAAGACCTCGACCTACCCGAAGGTTCTGACCTTGAATTTGCGAGAGACATTTTCCTGTTTATCTATTATGGTCGAGGTATCAACTTTGTAGATATTGCTTTTCTGACTCCTTACAATATTCAGGATAATAGAATTGTCTATGTTCGAAGGAAAAACAGAAGTAAGACATCCAAGGAAATATCTATTCCAATCAGGAATGAAGTGAAAGATTTGTTGGAAAAATATAGGCAGTGGAGTTACTATATTTAAGTGGACA
>JAGQWR010000127.1 GCA_020437105.1 Saprospiraceae bacterium | reverse complement strand
GAGGAAGTTCGTTGTTATCTTTGCGCTCCCGTTCGCGGGAATGACTTCATGGCCCGTTCGTCTAGGGGTTAGGGCGCGTCCCTTTCCCGGATCAAACAGGGGTTCGATTCCCCTACGGGCTACCAATTTTTTTCCCCCTTTTTAGCGGTAAAAACATTACTTATCTTTGTGACATAATTTCCCATGTCATGAACCGAATTTTTACCCTTTTCCTCCTAACACTATTACTGGTGCTCCCTTTTCAGGGAAAAACGCAAATGTTTGCGCCGGGTACTCCTTATTACCTAACCCTCGATCCGGGAGCACGCCCGAAGCTCTCTCAGAATCTATTTGATCCGCCGGGAACTGCCCGTATCGAACGTGCAAAATCTGATTTCCCCGATTTGTTTGCCATTCCGGAACAGGTTAACTGGAATATGCAGAATCAGGGCCAATGGCTTGAGTTGGACAATGGTGACCGGATTTGGTGGTTGAATGTCCATATTCCAAATGCAGCCGGGCTGGCAGCCTGTTACCAGAATTTTTACCTGCCTCCGGGTGCCCGCTTATTCATGTTTTCACCTTCCGGCGAAGAAGTGCTCGGTAGTTATACCAATGCCAACAACAAAAAATCCGGGATGTTTCGCACTGGTTTCATTACAGGCGACTCCTTTATTCTGGAATATTACGAACCAGCCGCTTTTCGCGGAAAGGGCAGTTTTGATATTTTTCGGTTAGATTATGCATTCGATGGACAAAGCCTGCACGGGATGCATTTCCCGCCCTTTGGATTTGGTACATCCGATCCCTGCAACATAAATATTAATTGTCCGGAAGGGGCAAATTGGCAAGATGAAAAACAAGGTGTTTGTCGGATTCAAATGACCTTAGTGGAAGGCACCGGCTGGTGTAGCGGAAGCTTATTAAATAATGTCCTGGAAGATGGCACACCGTATGTGCTTTCCGGGTATCACTGCCAGGATGGTTATACGCCTCTCTATGATCTTTGGCGTTTTGACTTCAATTATGAGGGGCCGGACTGCGCCAATCCACCGGCTGAGCCCGTCTTTAATTCGGTAATCGGCTGCCAGCAACGCGCCGGATACCAGGCTTCAGATTTTTTATTGGTGGAATTGTTAAGCGCCGTTCCGCTGGATTACAATGTTTATTTCAACGGCTGGAACCGGGAAGATGCAGCTCCACCAAGTAGTGCACACATACACCATCCCAATGCCGACATCAAGAAAATATCATTAGATACTCAGGCAGCGATTATTCATCCGCTTGCAATTGATTGGAATAATGGTGTTACCACTCCTGCAAATCACCACCTCCGCGTAAAATTTGATCTGGGCACTTTCGAACCCGGATCTTCCGGCGGACCACTATTTGACAACACCGGTAAAGTAGTCGGGCAGTTACATGGTGGCATTCCCGGATGTACTCAGGTTACGACTTATCACGGACGATTTTTTATGTCCTGGGAAGGAGGCGGTACCCCCTCCAGTCGATTGAAGGACTGGTTGGATCCAAATGATGACGGTCCGACAATGATTGACGGCATATACGATCCCTCACAGGGATTAACGGCCAATATTAGTGGTAGAATTCACACGGAATCAGGGCAGGGAATCATTGGAGTATCGGTAATTCTGAGTGGATTTGTACAAGACACCGTACTGACTGACACCAGCGGAATGTATGTGTTTCCAAATCTCCCGATCGATCAAAGTTATGTGATCCGTCCGGAAAAAGATACCGGTATTGGCAATGGGGTAACGACCTACGATATGGTGACCATTCTGAAGCATATCCTGGGCGTTGAATTATTAAACTCGCCCATTAAACATATTTCTGCAGATGCCAATCATTCAAATAATGTGTCAACCCTGGATATGGTCTCTATTCAGAAAGTGATTTTGAGTCTTTCCGACACCTTTCCAAATAATACTTCCTGGCGATTTGTTGATTCGGGCTATATTTTCGGGGATCCGCCCCTGGCTAATTTTCCGGAAGAAATTTCAATAGAGCTATTAACAACTCCTTTAAGTGAGTTAGATTTTATTGGTACCAAGATTGGAGATGTAAATGTATCTGCAAATCCGTATCTGTATTAATATCCTATTTTTGGAGACCCTTTTGTTCTGAAAAGATGGGGGATTAGGGGATGGTGGAAGGCCCCTGTTAGGTTGAATAAATATCGCAGAATCTGGGAATGGAATACGCTATTAGTACGCTTAATTGCCGCGGAAAAATTTTGGATCTGAGTTATCCCCAGGTTATGGGCATTCTGAATCTCACACCAGATTCCTTTTACGATGGAGGCAAATTTAGCGACCGGGATAATGCTTTGATCGAATGTGGCCGGATGTTAAAAGCAGGAGCAAGTATTATTGATATTGGGGGAATGTCCAGCCGGCCCGGAGCAAAGATTATTCCGGTAGGCGATGAAATTAAACGGGTAGCCTCTGTAATTACGGCCATTCGTGAAAATTACCCCGAAGCCATCCTTTCGCTGGATACCGTCCGATCTGAAGTAGCCAGAGTCGGATTAGAACTTGGAGTACACATCTTGAACGATATTTCTGCCGGTCAGATTGATTCTCAGATTTGGAAAGTTGCAGCTGCGTATCAGGTACCTTATGTCCTGATGCACATGCAGGGCGTTCCGGAAAACATGCAGGAGAATCCAAATTACGGGAATGTCCTGGAAGAGCTATTTGATTTCTTTTCATTCCGAATTGCTAAGTTGCGTGCCTTTGGTGTGCAGGATATTATTCTGGATCCGGGCTTTGGTTTTGGAAAAAGTGTTGCTGATAATTATTTATTACTAAAACAGTTGGCCGTTTTCAAAAATCTGGAGCTTCCAATTTTAGTTGGATTGTCACGTAAGTCAATGATATGCAAGGTTTTAGGTGTTAATCCTCCCCAGGCATTAAACGGAACTACAGCATTGCACATGGTTGCCTTGCAAAACGGAGCGAGGATTCTTCGTGTGCATGACGTACGAGAGGCAGTGGAAACTATTAAATTGTGGCATCAATTAGAATTGACAGATCAATAATCAGCTTTGTCCAACCTATCAGAAGATCGTATAAAAAGGGCCACCTTACGCTTTCTCAAAGGGTACTATAAACATCGTCCCCGAATGGGAGGTACCACCGCTGCACTTGACCAACAGGCAGCAGGCGGAGTAATAGCAGATGGGTTTATACAGTTTCCCAATGAGGATGGAACAGTTTTTACGGCCACCTTTGAAGCGACCTCCCATCTGACCAAGGGAGAGGTGGTGTACAAAATCCAAAAAGTGCTTTTGCATTGGGATTCAGCAGCATTTGCCTTTTTATGCAGCACTTTGTTGTTTGTTACTGCCATCCTCAGGGGGTGGCTCTCTATCGAGGCATTGGGCAATTGGGGAATATTTGCCAGCTTGTCTGCCTCATTATTGTTGTTTTTCTTCTTTTTCCGGGCTACGCTAAAATGGATTCAGCGTTATTTTTACATCTACGCTATTGAGCAATTCAAGCAATATCATGCAAATGAACAATGGATTTCCATTGGGGACGATGTATTTGTAAAGCCCGATTCTAAATATTTGCGGGAGTTAAAACGCCAATGTGTCAAAAATGGGGTGGGGCTGATAAAAATTCAGCCGGATGAACACGCTATTCTGATCATTACACCAGCCCGGAAAGAGGTGTTCTCCAAAAACAGGCGATTTGTTGAATTTGTCAGCCAGTCAAAAATTCTGGCCAACCCCACTCAACGTATTGCTGATCAAAGTAAACGACTCTGGCAACTAACTGGCGCTAAACTTTCTACCGATCGGTTTCAGCGAAATTATTACAATCAAATGGGTGTGGTAGGCATCTGCACAGCACTTATAGTCGGCCTCATTTATATTGAATGGCAGAAAGCAAAAGTGGTTTATATCGATGGACAGGAGTTAGTGGAATTAAGAGACAGCATTCGCTTAAGCGGCTCTGCTGAGCCTGCCTTTTTTGAAGTTGATTCCGCCTTTTTAAAAACGCCTTTTCCGATTGCCGATCTTCCCAGTCCGGTCTATGAGAATAAAAAACAGGGCAAGACCAAAGAAAATGTTCCGGACCTTGAAGAAGAACCAGCACCTTATAAAGCCGATGTTGTCGCCATTCTTCCTTCCGGGGATACCATCGTTTCAATTTATGATTGCAGCCGATTGTTAAACCTGGATGGCATAAAGTACCTGATCGTTGAAGGAAATTATGGTGAAATGGCCATTGCCGAAAAGCAATTAAAACTATTCAGCGGAAAAGGCTTGTCCAGCGGTATCATGTGGATGGGATGTTTTAGTGATTCCAGATATGATTATGCCTTATTCTTTGGAAGCATATACAATACCCTGTCGGAGGCTGTGGACGATAAAAAGCGTTTTGAAATGATCCGTTCTTCCGGGAAAGCCAATGTAACGCCTTTGACCATTGTGACCCTAAACAACAAATGATTTATGCCCAGGGTAAGTAACACAAACTACCAGGTTCCTCCCTTTTTAAAAAATCCCCACCTCAATACTCTTTATGCGGCTATTTTCAGAAAGGTCACTGACCTGCATTACCAGCGACAACGGGTCGAAACACCCGATGGCGACTTTTTGGATCTGGACTGGTCAAGCATTGGTGCGGACCGCCTAATTTTGGTGTTACACGGTTTGGAAGGCAGTGCCAACCGGCCCTATGTAAGGGGCATGATCAAATACTTTAACCAACACGGGTGGGACGGGGTTGGTATGAATTTTCGCGGATGTAGTGGTGTGTTGAATCGAAAAATTCCGACTTACCATATGGGATCGACCGGTGATTTGGCTTTTGTGGTGGAGCAAATTCAGGCGCTAGATCGGTACAGGGAGGTCGTAATAGCTGGATTTAGCCTGGGTGGAAATGTGGTTTTGAGATACCTGGGCGAGCAGGGACAGCATCTGCCAAAGATTGTTGGGAAAGGGGTGGCATTCTCGGTGCCCTGTGATATTAAATCCAGCAATGAAGAGATTAACAAATGGTATAATGCCCTCTACCTGGATCGGTTTTTGAAATCCATGAATAAAAAAATGGAAGCTAAGGCGGCCAGTTTTCCGGCGTTCAATGCCTCACCTTTCGGCCGGAGGGCCAGGAGTTTTAATGAATTTGATGAATGGTTTACAGCTCCAATGAACGGCTTTAAGAATGCAGTCGATTATTGGACAAAAGCAGCCTCCCTCCCGGTTTTGAGCCAAATTAACGTGCCTACCTTGTTAATAAATGCAAAAGACGATACTTTTTTAGCTGAAAACTGTTACCCATACGAACTTGCAGCAGAAAATAGACATCTTTATTTTGAATGTCCGCCTCATGGTGGCCATGTTGGTTTTGTAGAATTTAAAACCAAAGGTGCTTATTACACTGATCGAAGAGCACTCGAATTTATATCCCGGTCCTAAAGTATGGTTAAATGCAGGTGCTCCCTACAGAATTGGCTATCTTTGCAGGGTGAAATCGGTACAAAATTTAAACAATCAACTTTCCTAAACAGTTGATATTCAAAGAAGGGAGACCAGTTAATGGCTAATTTGCCGGAGGTAGTTGGAACAAATGAATAAACAGTCGGAAAAGGAAGAGGTCAAGGAGCAAAAACCACGGGTACAACGTACCTGGTGGCAGCGCCTTCCGCGATTCTTAATTCGGGTGTTTTTTGGGTTTGTAGCCCTGTTCATGCTGGTTTTTATTCTTTTCCAGATTCCCGCCTTCCAAAATTTTGTTGCTAATAAGATCATGACGACGCTTTCGTCGGCCTGGGGCACCAAGGTTGAATTGAAAAGTGTCCAGTTAGAATTTTTTGATCAGCTGGTGCTGGAAGACTTTTATGTGGAAGACCTGCATCAGGATACCCTGATTTATGCAGAACAACTAAAAGTTAATCTAAACACGGGACTTGTATCTCTGTTCAAGCGTCGGCTGGAAATAGAAGAAATAAGTTTGCGGCATGCTCGAATATATATGCACCGCCAGGCAGGATCTGAAGAACAAAATATCCAATTTCTGATTGAAGCGCTGTCAAAAAAAGAACCGGAACCGAGTGTACCAGTGGCTCCAAACAAAAAAAAGCCCTTTCAGTTAGGACTGGAAAGTCTCTATCTGGAAGACGTGGTGTTTTCCAAACAGGATAGTTTATATGGATCTGACCAACAATATAGAATTGCACGTGGGGCATTTCTTTTTGATGAGTTTGACCTGGCAGGGAAAATCATTCGACTTTCTTCTGCGAAACTTGAAGATCCAGAGATTAGTCTGCATCTGTTTCCACAAGATCAGGTGACAGTTGATGCGATCTGGAATAGAGATTCGGTGGCGCGCGTCAATAAATGGCCCCCGGATATTCCGGATTTTAACCATTATTTTGTTTTTCCCTGGGATTTTCTCTCTTATTCAGACTTTTCCTTTCTGGCCTGGCAGTTGGAGTGGCCGCCTATGGATTCTATTTTTGCTCAGGAAGTGCAGGGATCTTCCATGCTTTTTAGCTTGGAATCGCTTGATGTGATGGGTGGACGCTTTCATTTGCTCAATACCCGCTGGGGCGACGATCGGCTGATTCCGGACAATGTATTGGATTTTAGAGACCTCCATTTATCAGATGTTTATGCCAATATTCGTGACTTTGAATGGAAGGATAAAAAATATACAGGCGATATCCGTCGGATTGCATTGAATTCGGATGCTGGTTTTGTGGTTAAAAAAATAGCATCCTCATCGGTTTACGTAGATTCCAAGGGTGTTCGATTAGAAAATTTGGAGATCGAAACCCCTTACAGTAATATTGGAAATCAGGTCATATTAAATTACGATGAATTTTCAGATTTCAAGCAATTTGTCTATGAAGTAGAACTTGACTCTGTAAATATCCGGGATGCATCTATTGCTGTTCGGGATATTATGGCCTTCGCCCCGGCTTTGGAACAAAATATCTACTTCCAAAATAATCGGGATAAAACCCTATTGGTCAATGCAGATCTTTTTGGAACGATCGACAATCTTTCCGGAAACAACCTGGAAGTTATCCTGGACCGGTCCACCTTTTTAAGTGGTTCTTTTGGATTCTTTAACCTGACGGTGCCGGAAAACCAATACCTAAACTTAAGCCTGGAAAGACTGGTGACCAATATGGGCACCCTGCGGCAATTGATCCCAAACTTTAATCCGCCAACCAACTTTGATAAGTTGGGTAAGATGGACTTTGAAGGTCGATTTGACGGATTCTTCTATGATTTTGTAGCCAACGGAAACCTGCGTTCGGATTTGGGACAGGCCATCCTGGATATGAAATTAAGCACCATTGGAGGCAGGGAGAACGCCCTGTATTCCGGACGTATAAAACTGATTGGTTTCGACTTGGGTACCTGGTCAGAAAGTCCGTATTTCGGAAAAATCACCATGTCTTCCGAAGTTCAAAACGGAAAAGGCTTGACGGCTTCTTCGGCTGAAGCGACCTTGAGTGCAACGATAGATAGCTTTTATGTTCGAGGGTACAATTATCAGAACCTGGAAATGAATGGGCAGTTGCAGGAGAATCTTTTCGACGGAGAAGTGACCATAACCGACAATAATATTGACATGGATTTTGCCGGTACCATCGACTTTACTGATCGGGTACCACTTTTGGCCTTTAATTCAGACATCCGTACGCTGGATCTAAAAAAACTCAACCTCATAAAAGCCGATTATTCGCTGGAAGGAAAAGTAAATATCAATGTTCAGGATATTGATATCAGTAAAATGCAGGGCCGGGTGCGGCTGAGCGAGCTGGTTATTAACCACGGTCGGGATCAACACTTTTTAATTGATACCGTTTCCATAGAATCCAGTATTACCAGTCCTGAATATCGTGAATTAACGATAAACTCCGACATTTTTTCTGCCCATTTGAAAGGTGATTTTGATGTGGCCCAAATACCTGACCAACTGCTTCAATTTTCTGAAAAGCACTTTCCGCGTTTTTCAGATAAGTTGCATATCCCCGTTTCAGATAAACAAGTTGATTCAACGAGTAATTTTGAATACGCCATTGAAGTTTTTGACACAAAAGGCCTGTTGGAACTCGTAAATCCCAAATTGGAAGAAATATCGGATTTATATGTGTTTGGTAGTTTCGACATCCCGGCGGAGTCCTTCAAATTTGATATGGAAGCCGCCGAGGTGCAATATGGCAACCTCGTTTTTGATGATGTTGTAGTGGTGGTAAAAGCCCGGGAGGGGGGGAGTGATCTAAATGTTGCAATCGGAGAAACCCATATCGGTGAAAACCTGACGCTTGCGCCTATTAATATGCTTGGCCTGGTAGATCAGGATACCCTCTTTTTTGGTATAACAGCCTATGATTTTTCTGAAATCCTGAATACCATTGAGGTCGATGGCCAATTCTTTCCGGTCGAAGAAGACTTTATAGTTCGTTTTGAACAATCTGATATTATTCTGTGGAATCAGCTTTGGCAAATTGATGCCAATAACTTTCTGCGGGTAGGGGATGATTATGTTCGTACACGGGATTTTGTGTTGCGGAATGGAGACAGACGCATTGTCTTGGAAAGCCTGGGTCGGCGTGGCCTCTTGTTTCAACTTCAAAATTACGATTTGGAGAGTGTGAATGATTTGTGGGTTTATGATAAGCTGAAGTTTGACGGGCGGGTGCAAGTACAAGCTTCTGTGAAAGATATTTTCAAATTTGAGGGTCTGCAGGCCAGCATTGTTGCCGATACCCTTCTCATAAATCAGGATGATTTTGGCTCCCTTTTGGTGAAGTTGAAAGCAGAGAGTCTGAAGTCCCGGATTGAAGCCACTTTTGAGGGAGGCAGGAGCACCCAACAAATTGACATTGCCGGTTATTATAATCCGGTCAAGTATGTAGATGCCACAGATTCTGATCCGGCTAATTACCTAAACTTTAAGGCAAAACTGGCAGACTTGCCCCTGTCAATTTTGGAATACTGGATCGGTGCGGGCGTTCGAAATACAGTAGGCACCATACAGGCCTCCATTGATTTGGAAGGTCCGCCGCAGAAACCGGAGATTAAAGGAGAGGCCTTGGTACAAGATGCCGGAATTACTATCGATTACCTCAATACCAGATACTACATTGACGACCAGAAATTGATCTTGTCAAGTACCATGATGGATGCTACGAATGCCATTGTAACGGATGAAGAAGGCAATAAAGCAACCCTCACAGGTGGGATTTTGCACAATCATTTAAAAGATTTCAGATTGGGTGTAACCCTGCTTACGGATCGATTTTTGGGTTTAAATACCGTAAAAGGTCAAAACTCCCTCTTTTATGGTACCGCTTACGCGAATGGGCGTGTTACTTTTTCCGGTCCATTTAATCGCACAGATGTTTATGTGAATGCCAGTACAAGCGGTGGTACGATGATTACCCTGCCTGTAGATTATGGCCGGGATGCTTCGGAGGTGAGTTTTATTAAGTTTCGCGACAAGCGCCAACAACAGGAAATTGACAATCAGCCTGAAACCCTGGAGGAAGCCCTGGGACTAAGTATTATTTTGGATTTGGATGTACGGGAAAATGCCCAGGTGAGCATCGTTTTTAATGAACAGCTTGGGGATGTACTCCGAAGTAAAGGTCGAGGCAATTTGCGGATGGTGGTCACCCGGGAAGGAGATTTTCAACTCATTGGTAATTACGAGGTGGTACAGGGAGATTACCTGTTTACCCTGATGAATGTCGGACTAAATAAACCATTTATCGTAGAGGAGGGGAGTACTTTGAGGTGGGATGGTGATCCTTTTGGAGCCGATATTGACCTGGTGGCAAAATATGAGAACTTTGAGACCAAGGTGACTAATTTTATTGGCGAATACTTACTTACGGCCTCTCAAACAGCCAAAGATCAGGCAGACACCCCGACAAAAGTGGATTTGACTATGCGCCTTACCGGCGAATTACTCAATCCGGATATTGAGTTTAATATCGATTTTCCGACCCTAAGCGGAGAACTGAAAAGTTATACAGATAGCAAGCTGCGACTTATCCGACAGGATCAAAACGAAATGAACCGGCAGGTCTTCGGTCTGATCGTGGTTGGGCAGTTTCTACCTTCTGATTTCAGCCTGACCGGCAACGAGTTTAACATCGGGTTTAACACGGTAACGGAGATGATCTTTCAACAATTCTCCAATTACCTTACAGGGCTTGTATCGGAGTGGCTGCGCGAGGATGGTCTGATTTCCGGAATCGATTTTAAAGTCGATTACCGAACGCTACAGGAAGCCGAAGCGATTGCCGAAAACCCAATCCTATATTATCAATCCGGCGAATTGGAGGTGCGATTAAGTAATTACCTGTTGGATGACAGACTCTCTGTTAATGTAGGCGGAAACTTTGATTTGGGCGGCAGTGATTTTGTAGAGCCCGGAGCTACACAGGGAGCGTACTTTGCAGGTGATTTGGTTATTGAATACGCGCTTACTGAGGACCGCGATCTCAAGATCCGCTTTTACCAAAGCACAGAACCAGAGCTCAATGGAGACCGATTGAATAAAACGGGAATTGGCCTGAGCTACCGGAAACAATTTGATTCCTTTTCCGGTTTTCTGAACGGGTTGAAAGGAGCGACTAAGCGTTTACCAAAGAAAGATTAGTACAACCATAGAAAAGAATGATCAACTATGCTAACACAAGCTACACTTGACTTTTTACTGGACTTGTCAAACAACAACAACCGGGATTGGTTTCAGGCAAATAAAAAACGCTATGAATCGGAGGTAAAGAAACCGATAGAGGCTTTTACGCTTGAATTGATTCAGGCCATTCAGGCATTTGACCCGGAGATTCAGGTTGAACCAAAAGATGTGTTATTTCGGATATACCGGGATACACGGTTTTCTAATGACAAAACGCCTTATAAAACACATGTTGGTGGTCTGATCTCTAAACACGGCCGGCGCGGAAAAGAACATCCCGGCTATTATTTCCATTTGGAAGGCGGAAGTCTGATGCTTGGTGGCGGTGCTTATTTTCTGGAAAAGGACAGTTTGCTTAAACTCCGGCGAGCGATTGCCGCTGACCCCGAATCGTTTAAGAAACTTGTTTCTGACCCGGCATTTGTTTCAAAATTTGGCCTCGTAAAAGGGGAAGAGCACAAACGTATTCCACCAGAGTTTAAAGAAGCGCACGCGGTACAACCCCTCATTGCCAAAAAGCAGTTTTATTATATGAATGAATTTTCTCCTGAAAATGCATTAGGTAAAGGTGGTGTCGCCTTTTGCGCAGAGACTTTTCAATGTGGTAAAAAGTTAAATGATTATTTGATTTCTGCTTTACTTTAAAGAAACGGCCTGCTGTAATAACCAGAAATCTGCCAGGACCAGCGCGGTCATAGATTCTACAATCGGCACAGCCCGTGGTACCACACAGGGATCATGCCTGCCTTTTCCGGCAACGGTAACGGCATTCCCAGCCTGATCGATGGATTCCTGGTCGGCAACAATGGTAGCGACCGGCTTAAAAGCTGCCCGGAAGTAAATGTCCATTCCATTTGAAATTCCGCCCTGGATGCCGCCCGAATAATTTGTGCGGGTTTGAACCTGAGCGCCTTCCTGAAAAAAGGCATCATTGTGCTGACTTCCTCGCATTTCAACAGAGGCAAATCCGGAGCCATAGTCAAAGCCTTTGCATGCATTGATACTTAACATGGCTTTGCCCAACGCTGCGTGTAATTTATCAAATGCCGGTTCGCCCAGCCCTGGCGGGCAGCCCTGAACAACACATTGAACCAGGCCCCCGATGGTATCTCCCGCTTTCCTGACTTCCCGAATTAAAGCCTCCATTCGGGTGGCTGTTTCCGGATCCGGACAGCGTACCGGGTTTGATTCTGTCAGCGCAAAATCCAGTTCCTGATAGGTTTTTTCCAGTCGGATCGGTCCGACCTGACTCACAAATGCATGGATGGAGATGCCCTGTTTATGCAAAAGCAATTTAGCGATCGCTCCGGCCGCCACACGTGCAGCTGTTTCGCGGGCAGAAGACCGGCCTCCACCCCGATAATCGCGGAGACCATATTTTGCCTGATAGGTGAAATCTGCATGTGAGGGCCGGTATTTTTCCGCTATATGCGAATAGTCGGTCGATTTTGCATCCTGATTTCGGATCAGCAGACAGATTGGGGTGCCCGTACTTTGGCCTTCAAATACCCCCGACAGGATTTCCACCTGATCGGTTTCTTTGCGCTGGGTTACAATGGCTGACTGGCCGGGTTTTCGTCTATCCAACTCCAGTTGAATATCCTGCAGACTGATGTCGAGTCCCGGCGGACAACCATCCAGGACTACTCCAATGGCCGGGCCATGTGATTCGCCAAATGTTGAAATTCGGAATAATTGTCCGAAAGAATTACCTGCCATAAATCTTCTCTTATATCCCGAAGGTACAAAAGGGTATATTTGTGGGCATCTTATTCTATTAACGAACTGCCAAATGGCTGAAAATAACCTCAAAATACGGACGATCTCCTGGCCAGCTGTTGCTGTACAAGTCATCATACTTGCCTTTTTGATTAAACTGCTTTCTTGGATGGGACTGAGCAATCCTTTCCCTTTTTTAGTGGGGCCACCGTTTTATTTATTCATCGCCTTTGGTCTTCGTGGTTGGTTGGAAGAAGACCACCGAAAAGGAATGAAGGCCATCCGAAGTCAGAATTATCATGCGGCCTTAGAGTATTTCGACCAAAGTATTGAATTCTTTGAAAATTATCCGAAGGTAGATAAATACAGGGCCCTCACGTTGTTGAGCGCCGCTCGCTTTTCCTTTCGGGAAATGGGAATGGTCAATAAGGCTTACTGCCTGGGGCAGGTAGGCAGGGTATCTGAGATGGCAGCCCTTTACCGGCAGGTATTTCAGGAATACCCCGAAAATGACATAGCCCGGATGGCACTTGAATTAATGGATTTAAAGGAAGAATAAAAAATATAAATACATCAAATCCGGGAACTCCCTGTCGGATGGATTGTTATACACTACCGCTATTCCGCTTTGCGGGACCTGCGCCTAAAGAATGAATTGAAGTCATGATACTTGAGCCGAAGGATATTCGGGAAACACTCGAATTTGATAAAATTGTAGAGCTGCTGCAAAAGGCAGCGTATGGTGAACCTGGCCGTATTGCAATCTCTCAGATGCCAATCGAAACCGATGTCGTTGTCATTGAGCGCAAACTGGAAGAAGTAGCGGAATATAAACGATCCATTGAAAAAAATGACCGGATCCCTTTCGGGGAATACGAGTCACTGGAGGATGCCCTAAAATTTCTGGAAGTGGTAGATTATGTATTGCCACAAGAGGAATTACTGCGCATTGCCAGTGTGAGCAGACTGGTGGATAATCTGGTCCATTTTTTTGCGGGTACCAGGCAACAGGCATCACCTTGTTTATATGACCTGATCCGGCCTGTCCCGCATGTGCCTGGTATTACAGCGGCAATCAACCGGGTTCTGGATGAGCAGGGCAATATCCGTGCTGATGCTTCAGCCGAATTGGCAAAGATCCGGCGTACGATTGGCAGTAAGCAAAAAGAGCTGGAGCGGGTCTTTCGTACCCTGATTAATGAATACCGAAAAAGGGACTGGCTAACCGATAATGTAGAAAGCTTTCGAAATGGTCGTCGGGTATTGAGTGTTCCGGCAGAGCACAAGCGCAAAATACGGGGTATTATCCACGATGAATCGACTACCGGCAGAACAGCATTTATTGAACCCGATGGGGTGATTGATATCAATAATGATATTTTCGATCTGTTTACAGAGGAAAAACGGGAGATTTATCGGATTATCAAAGACCTGTGTACGGCTCTGCGTCCACACCGGGAAGAGCTGGAGGTTTACGAGGCACTACTCGTACAACTCGATGTCATTCAGGCGAAAGCCAGCCTGGCTATGCGTATGAAGGCAAGTAAGCCCAGACTGGCTAATGGGCCGAGTTTAGGGATTCAAATGGGACGACATCCCTTGCTCATTTTGAAAAATAAAGAACTTAACCGGGAAACGGTACCATTTGATCTGACCCTTTTCGGGAAAAACAGGATATTGGTGCTGAGCGGCCCCAATGCCGGCGGAAAATCTGTAACTATGAAGGCAACTGGTTTGTTGCAGCTTATGGTACAGGCTGGCATTCTGGTGCCAGTGGATGAAATATCCGAGTTTGGTGTTTTTAATAAAATTTTTGCAGATATCGGGGATCAACAATCTCTGGAAGACGATCTAAGTACGTATAGCTCGCGATTAACCAATATGCGTGTTTTTCTGGAAGGAGCAGATGAAAAAACCCTCTTGTTAATAGACGAATTTGGTTCTGGCACTGATCCGAAAATTGGAGGAGCTATTGCGGAAGCGATTTTAAAAGACTTCAATGAACGCAAAAGTTTTGGCGTTATTACCACGCACTATTCTAACCTTAAAATTTTTGCCTTTAAAACCCCCGGGATCGTAAATGCATCCATGTTGTTTGACAAGGAAAAGCTGGCACCAACTTATCAGTTAAAAGTCGGGCGTCCCGGGTCCTCCTATGCCTTTGAAATTGCGGAAAAAACGGGCCTTCCGGACGCTGTTATCCAGTATGCTAAAAAGCGCACCGGGAAAAGTGAAAAAGCCGTTGATGAATTACTTGTTGATTTGCAACAAGAGGCACAGGAAGTAAAAGAGAAACTGGAGCAGATCAGAGAGCAGGAAAAAAACCTGGACAAGTTGGTTAAAAACTATGAAAACCTGCATCGTGATCTCGAGTTTAAGCGCAAAAAAATCAAACTGGAGCAAAAGGAGCAATCCCTGCAGCAGGTGGCACAGGAGAATAAAGTCTTTGAACAACTGGTGCGCCAGTTGAAGGAAGAGAAGAATCTGGAGAAAGCCAAAAAGGAAGCGCAAAAAATACGCCAAAGCCGCCAGGTTCTGGACCAGTCAATCCGCGATCTTCGGGAGGACGTCTTTCACAAAGAGCGCGAAAAAGTCCTCGAACAGCGCCCGCTTAAGGAAGGTGATTTTGTGAAGATGATCAGCGGGGGCGCAACAGGAAAAGTCGAGTCAATCAATCGCAAGAAGGCTGTTGTATTAATGGGGCATCTGCGGATGACAGTAAATCTGCGGGATCTGGAACTTACCCGGGAGCCGCTTGAAATCAATGCTGCCAAAAGTATTCAAACGGATACGACCAATAATAACGCTACTTTTGAAAGCAAGATTGACATTCGCGGAATGCGTATGGAAGAAGCACTGGAAGTGGTGCAAGACTTTGTTGACCAGGCCTTAATGACCAGTTCAAATCATTTGCAAATTGTACATGGAAAAGGGAACGGAGTTTTGCGGGAAGCCGTAAAGCGCAAATTGAAGGAATACCGGTCGGTTAATTCGGTGCGCCATCCGGAAGAAGAATTTGGAGGCGACGGCGTTACGGTGATCGAATTGAAATAGGAAAAATAGCTGGTTGAAGGCATTAAAGCCTTCCACCAGCTATAAAGGACAGCGGTTAGAAAATTTCTGTTCCGGCAAAATGGAAGCTTCCTTCGATGGATGCATTCTCATCTGAATCAGAGCCATGTACCGCATTTTCGCCAATGCTGGTAGCAAACAATGCACGGATCGTACCAGGAGCTGCCTCAGCAGGATTTGTTGCACCAATCAGGGTCCGGAAATCTTCAACGGCGTTGTCTTTCTCCAGAATTGCAGCTACAATCGGACCGGAAGACATAAACTCAACCAGTTCGCCATAGAATGGGCGTGCTTTGTGGACGGCGTAAAATTCACCTGCTTTTTCACTTGAAAGTTTGGTGTATTTCATCGCAACGATACGGAATCCGCCGCTGTTAATTTTTTCCAGGATAGCGCCAATATGTCCGTTTTTTACAGCATCCGGCTTAATCATGGTAAAGGTTCTGTTACCTGCCATTTTGAAGGATATTTTTGATTATGAGTTGGTATTTTTTTTCGAATTCCGGGGCAAAAATAGCATCCGGCCTCAAAAAGAGGTGCAAAGCTAAGGACTTTGCAGGATGATGACAATCTATTTTGGAATAATTGCCAAATTTTGGGAAATTCGCACAACTTATTGACCACCTCCGGACTGGAAGTAGCGCTATTTTGGTATTTCAAAAGCTTTGGAACCATTTTACGCAGCTTTCTGTAATCCCGGGCCTTTTATTTTATAATGGAGAATGTATTAGAGCTAAAGAAATTTCTTGCGATACCGCGGGATATTGTGTTGACAACACACCGAAATCCTGATGGCGACGCTGTGGGCTCTTCCCTCGGGTTGTATCATTTTCTGACGGGCGAGGGCCATGCCGTGCATATGTGTGTACCCAGTGAGTACCCAACGTTTTTGTCCTGGATGCCAGGTATTGATCAAATGGTGGTTTATGACACAGATCCGGAGCGGACACAGGAGCTCATTGAGCGGGCGCAAGTCATCTTTGCGCTGGATTATAATGCCCTGGATCGCATTGATAAAATGGGCGAGCTTATTGGTGATTCCAGGGCTAAAAAAGTCATGATAGATCACCATTTATATCCGGAAGATTTTGCCGAATATGAACTTTCTGAAACCAATGCCAGTTCAACATGTGAATTGATATATGATTTCATTGAGATGATGGGCATGGAACGGTCGATTACCCCGTTGGTTGGAGATTGTCTGTTTACGGGTATCTTAACCGATACCGGATCCTTCAAATACAGCACCTCTCCTAAGTTGTTTCGGATTGTTGCCAACTTGTTGGAGCTGGGGGTGGATGATGTCAAAATCCAGGGATTGGTATTTAACTGCCTGGAAGAAAAGAATTTGCGTTTGCTGGGGCATTGTCTCGCGAATCGGATGGAAATTTTACCAGAGTTTCGTACGGGTATTATCAGCCTGACCAAGGAAGATTATGAGCAGTTTGATATTAAGCGTGGCGATACAGAAGGTATTGTAAACTTCTTGTTGAAGCTAAAAGGGGTTACGGTTGCTGCATTTATACACGAACAACCAAAGATTACAAAGATCTCGCTGCGATCAAAAGGAGATTTCAGCGTACAGGAAATTGCGAGTAAGTATTTTAAAGGGGGAGGGCATTTGAATGCATCAGGAGGTGCTTCTTTTACAAGTCTTGCATCTACTATTCGCAAGTTTAAATCAATACTTCCGGAATACCAGGAGTTGTTGACAGGAGAAAAAAATAAAATCAAGTCAGATAATTGATCAACCAATCGCAAGGACTAACTTGCGGCTACAAAATTTGTTTACTGTGAATAAGATTATTATGATTTTCGCTATAGCTCTGACAATCGGAGCTTGTAGCAATACCCCGGAAGAGGTACGAACTGAAAGTGGATTCAAAGTGGACTTCCTGTCCGATGTGGAAGGCCCTGTCGCTAAAGTTGGTGACTTTGTGAGTTTCCAGTACGCCGTTTCAAATGGCGAATCAGTCGTTTTCGACAGCCGGGAAGTTGGGAGTACTCCACAGACGACTATTCCGCCAACGACCAATGCCAAATTGAATACATCTGGTGTAATTGAAGCGTTGAAACTTTGCTCTAAGGGAGATAGCGTAACTGTTTATTACCCAGTAGATTCAATGGCAACACCGCCTAGTGGTTTTGAAGGAAAACCGTTCATTATCTACACTATTAAAGTAGAGGATGTTCAAGATGCAGCTGTTTATGAAGCAGAGCAAAAAGCTCTGGAAGAAGCGAGCCGGGAAGTATATCTGACCAAAAAGACCTTTTTGGATGAAACCATGGAGGCTTATAAAGCAGGTCAGTTGGATGGGGAATTGGTAAAGCTTCCTTCCGGGTTACAAATCATGATTCATGAAGCTGGTACCGAAGCCAAACCAGAAGCTGGCCAAACTATTTTTGCCAATTACATTGGTGTACTTAAATCAGATGGTTCAGAATTTGATAACTCCTTTATGCGCGGAGAGCCCCTACAGTTTCCACTAGGTCGGGGAGGCGTTATTGCCGGTTGGGACGAAGGTTTCGCTCAATTAGGTAAGGGAGCTAAGGCTACCTTGTTTATTCCGTCTAACCTCGGTTATGGCGAGCGTGGTTACCCACCTCAAATTCCGGAGAATGCCGACCTCGTGTTTTACGTGGAGTTGGTAGATTTCCAATAATAAATAGTGTTTGGATTAGTTAGACCGGTTACCTGTAACCGGTCTAACTACTTAAAAAATAATTCAATGACGCAAGATCAATTTAAAGATCTGCAAGACCGTTTGGGACTTTTGGGGAGGTATCTTTGACGTCCGTGGACGGCTTTTACAGATTGAAGACAAAGAGCAGCAAGTCCTGGATCCGGAATTTTGGAATGACCCGAAACGGGCAGAATCTATTCTAAAATCGCTACGGACAGACAAAAAATGGGTAGCCGGCTATCTGGGTGTTGAAACAATGATTGAAGACCTGGAGGTCCTGGATGAATTCCAAAAAGCAGGGGAGGGGACCGAGGCCGATGTGGATGCGCAATATGAAAAAACGCTGGCTGAGATTGAAGACCTTGAATTTCGATCTACCCTGAACCAGCCGGAAGATGAGTTGGATGTTATCCTGGAAATTAACTCCGGAGCCGGTGGTACCGAAGCAAATGACTGGTCTGAAATGTTGCTCCGCATGTATGTCATGTGGTGTGAGCGTCAGGGCTTTAAAGTGTCTGAACTCAATCGCCAGGATGGCGATGTAGCCGGGGTCAAATCGGTTACCATTGAGATCTCCGGTGATTTTGCCTATGGGTTATTAAAAGGCGAAAACGGTGTACATCGATTAGTTCGTATCAGCCCCTTTAATGCGCAGGGCAAACGCCAGACATCCTTTGCCTCCGTGTTTGTGCATCCCATGGTGGATGATACAATAGATATCGAGATCAACCCCGCAGATATTGAATGGGATACCTTTCGTGCCAGTGGAGCAGGTGGGCAGCACGTCAATAAAACAGAATCTGCTGTACGGGTACGGCACCTTCCCACCGGTATTGTAGCCGAATGCCAGCAGGAGCGGTCCCAACACCAAAACCGGGACAAGGCATTACAAATGTTGAAATCCAGACTCTACGAGTTGGAGATTGAAAAGCAGCTTCAGGAAAAGGCACAAGTGGAATCCCAAAAGATGAAAAACGAATGGGGGTCGCAGATTCGGTCTTATGTGCTGGACGACAGGCGGGTAAAGGATCACCGAACAGGTTACCAAACCTCGCAGACTGACGCCGTATTGGATGGAGACCTGGATGCCTTCTTAAAAGCCTGGTTGATGTTTGCCGGAACACCGAGTCCGGATAATAATTAGGCCAATTCCTGTGTTTGTTAAGGTAGCTTATTCTGTTGTGGCTTCCCGGATGTATGCTTCATAGCTTTGATTGGCCTGCATGTCAATTCGCGCAATACAAGGGACTTCATAGGGGTGGAGTAATTCTACCTCTTCCACGAGTTTTTCCCATAATTCTGGTCGGGTTTTCACGAGGGAAACCCATTCCAGGTCACGCTGGAGTTCTCCAACCCAAAAGAATAGGCTGTTGATTGGAAAAATATTCGCGCAAGCGGCCAGCCTGGATCGAACAAGGTGTTCGGATATCCTGTTTGCTTCTTCTTGCGATTCGTGTGTAATATAAACTGCAATAAATCCCATACTGCAAGATACATGAATACCAAATATTCAAACTTCTTTTTCCAGGTCATTCGTTTAGCAACGATTGGTGTTTTTTGGGGCCGTGCCTGGCAACATTTTTTTTGGAGTCCGCCTTATCGGGTCTTATTGTGGGACCAGGCATTACTTGGAGGGATTGTAGAAAACTGGTTTGGCATTCCCTGGCAGGAATATGTTACGAGTTCGGCAATAGATGCCCGAATTCAGCTTTTTATCATGTTGATGGGTGTGTTTTATGTTGCCTGTGGGTTGGTTGCCATGTTTGTGAAAAAATTGCCCAATGTATTGGTCAATATGCTACTTTGGGGTGCTGGCGGACTGTTCCTTTTAGCTGCATTATACTGGAAGGACAAATTTTACCACATGGGCCAATTGTTTGAATACAGCCTGCAATTTGGGAGTCCGGTATTTTTATGGTTATTGGTTCGGGAACGCACTTCGACAGCCCGATTAATTTGGGCAATGCGAATAGCTGTTGCAGTTTCCTTTTTCAGCCATGGCCTGTATGCATTTGGGTATTATCCCCGACCTGAAAGTTTTACCTCGATGGTAATATCCAGCTTGGGGGTCCGGGAATCTCTCGCAAATACCTTGTTAATCTGGGCCGGATGGCTGGATTTTCTAGCGGCGGCTTCCTTGCTTTTCTTTCCACGAAAGTGGCTGATGCCAGCTGTTATCTACTGTGTCTTATGGGGATTCCTGACTGCTTTTGCAAGACCCTGGGCCAATTTTTACGGTGCATTTTGGCTGGAAAGCCTACATCAAAATGTATATGAGTTTGTTTACCGCTTCCCGCATTTTTTAATTCCGCTGGCTATTTTTATATGGCTAAGGTCTCGGCCATCCGAAGCAAGTCCTCGTTGATTGGTTTGGCCATACTGATGGCTTGTTCGAAAGGCGTGAAACTGATTTTATAATTTTCAATTCCAACCATTAGATTCTTTTTGCCTTCTACAAGGGCCAATACAGCAGAATGTCCGAGTCGGCTCGCAAGGACCCGATCGGCTGAGCTTGGGGCACCACCGCGCTGCAAGTGTCCGATGATGGCTACTTTGATATCAAACATATCCAGTTGCCCTTTAACCTTTGCGGCTATTTCGGATGCACCACCGGTTTTATTTCCTTCAGCAACCACGACCATACTAAATAATTTATTTCGCTTGGCGCTTTTGCGAAGGAGTTCTACCAGGCGTTCGACAGGCATTTCCACTTCCGGAATGAGTACGCTTTCAGCACCGCTGCCAATGGCTGTATTGAGAGCAATAAACCCGGAATTACGGCCCATAACTTCTACAAAAAACAAGCGGTTGTGCGAGTCTGCCGTATCGCGGATCCGATCCATTGCCTCAATAGCTGTATTCACGGAAGTGTCAAAACCAATCGTAAAATCGGTGCCATAAAGGTCATTGTCGATGGTTCCCGGAATTCCGATAAACGGAATATCATATTCTTTTTCAAATTTGGTTGCTCCGGTAAATGTTCCGTTTCCGCCAATAGCAACAACGGCGTCAATATCGTGTGCCAGCAGTGATTCGTAGGCGGCTTTCCTGCCTGCTTTGGACTTAAATCGTTCAGACCGGGCTGTTTTGAGAATCGTACCTCCGCGGTGGATAATGTTTCCGACATCTCTACGCTCCAGTCTGAAGATATCTCCGTCAATCATGCCTTCGTATCCGCGTCGGATGCCGTAAACATGTAAGTCCAGGGATGATGCTGTACGCACCACAGCCCGAACAGCTGCATTCATTCCAGGGGCATCTCCACCCGAAGTTAACACGGCAATACGTTTTATATCTGCGCTCATATTCAAATAATGCTAGTAGGGTTGTAAAGGAAAAATTATACCGCTTGTTGCTGGATGTGAAAAGCCACAAGCGCATCAATAGGTCTGCGGATAATTTTGCCCAGAGTAAGGGATCTTTTACGCAATAATTCTTCCAGGATTTCGCCAAAATGAAAGGCAATAGATCCAACAAAATGGATAGGCAAGTCCCTGAAACCTTCATATTTACATACATGCCGGTTTAGGAATTCGCTGAAGGATTTTTTGACCATTTGGCGAATGTACTCGTGGTCATCGTGTTTTGCGACAATTTGGGCCAGAGATGCCAGATAAACGTTCGGGGCAGCAGATCGATAGATATTATTCAAGATATCTGTCTTTCCTCCCGGAAAATGTTGATCCAGTTCATCCTGCAAATCAGCGGGCATTTCCCGATAAAAATAGGCGCGGATAAGAGCCTTGCCCAGGTGGGTTCCGCTGCCTTCGTCTCCCAGGAGGAAGCCCAGATTGGTCACATTATCAACTACCTGACTTCCGTCGAAAAGGCAGGAATTAGATCCGGTACCCAGAATACAGGCGATACCGGGCTGATCCCCACAGGTTGCTCTGGCAGCGCCTTCCAAATCGTGCTTTATGTTAAACCGGGCAACTGTAAATAATTGCGACAAGGCATCCTGTACAACCATTTTTCGTTCCTGATCCCAACAACCTGAACCGTAGTAAAATACATTGTTTACTGAATCCGGTTGCACCTGGTTTGCAAACTGGTGCTTCAATTCATCCAGAATGAATGCTTTATCATGGAAAACAGGATTAATACCTTTTGTGCTGATCTTCTGCATCAACCCGTTTTCTCCGACGAAGGTCCAGTCAGCTTTTGTGGATCCACTATCTGCAACTAACAGCATAAGCCTTTTTATTTATAGCCAAGGTAGTGTAAATATAACACTAAGTTATGTATTCGAAAAGTCTAAAATTATATAAAACAAAATGTTTTTTATTTGCCATAATAAAAACAAAATGTTTATATTTGAATATAAATATACAAAAATGGCTTCGTTCTCTTATCAATCTTCCCATGTCAAAAAGAATTCCAGCACCTTTGAGCGGGATTCTTTTTTAAAACAGCACTGGTTTGAATTTCTAATTTTACTCGGGCTGTTTTATTTACTATTGTGCCGTGATGTACACCTGATTATTGGATACCATGCTCCGGCAAATGCCGGTCAGGTTAGCCAAACTGATACACCGGCTAATTTGTCCTCTTTTGGATTATTAACAGGTCATCCTCATTTGGAATCTCAATCTGATATCACTCAACTTTTTCATTCATCGGCCTTGCCAGCCGAGCTGGAACCAATAGACCTTGCCCGATTAACCCGTTGCCAGGCCTTTATCGAACGTTTTGCAAAAGTAGCGATTTCAGAGCAGGAAAAGTTTGGAATACCGGCAAGTGTGACACTGGCACAGGCCCTCATTAGTTCCAGAGCTGGTGAACATCCCATGGCTATTCAGGGAAACAACTTCTTTGGCACTATTTGTTCGCAGGGCACGGAATGCCTGGAATTAGACGGACTGGATCTTTCAAAATATCATACACCCTGGGAAAGCTTTCGAGCCCATAGCCTGCTTTTGCGAAATGAAGCTTATCAGGATTTGTTTCGATTTCGTGCTACTGATTACAAAGGGTGGGCACAAGGATTGCTAAATGCAGGTTATTACTCAAGTCAGACAGAAGCAGATAAACTTGTTCAGATTATTGAATCTCTGGATTTGTTTCTTTTTGATGTGCCGGTTTCATAGGCGAACAGGGCGTTGAACAGTGCAAAAAAAAACTACCCCGAGCATCCTAAGAAGGACGTCGGGGCAGCCCACACACTATGAGAACACCCAATATATTTTTAGTTTCCTGCTGTTTTTCTTTCTTGCGAATTTTCGCTATTATAGACGTTAGTAAAAGGCTTTTGGGTACATGATTGTTGAATGGAAATTGTAAGTTTTGTGTAAAAATGACTTAATTGGTTGATTGTCAGAGTGTTATTTAGTGGTTTTTTTGAGTTAAAGATTTTAACAAATAGCGCTACTTTACATTATTTGTTACATTTGGATAAGTTTCTATTCCAGCAATATCCAGGCAGAAATTTCATTCTGTCTGAAATCAGGACAAAAATTGATCTCACAACAAACCATAGATAAAATTCGGGATGCGGCCAAAGTAGAAGAGGTCGTCGGGGAGTTTGTCAGTCTCAAGCGGCGTGGCTCTAATTTGATCGGACTTTGCCCATTCCATAATGAGAAGACGCCTTCTTTTACCGTGTCTCCTTCAAAGAATTTTTATAAATGTTTTGGCTGTGGCGAAGCGGGTGATTCGATCAAATTTTTGATGGAACATGAGCATCAGACCTACCCGGATTCCTTGCGGTATCTCGCAGCCAAATATGGCATTGACATTGAGGAAGCTGAATGGAGTCCGGAGGAACAGCTGGTTCGGCAGCATCGGGATAGTCTTTATGTGATTAATGCTTATGCACAGACTTATTTCCAGGAGCAACTTTTTGAATCTGATTTGGGCAAAAGTATCGGGCTGTCCTATTTTAAAGACCGGGGATATCGGGAAGAAACGATCCGTCGTTTTCATTTAGGGTATGCACCAGATCAAAAAAGAGCTTTTACGGATGCTGCTATTTCAGATAGTTTTGATCCGGAGTTGTTGAAAGAACTGGGCCTGACCACCGCAAAAGACTTTGATTTTTTTCGTGGACGGGTAATTTTTCCCATTCATAATTTGAGTGGCAAGCCTATTGCTTTTGCTGGTCGTATCCTGGGTAAATCAGATCGTGCCCCCAAGTATCTGAATTCTCCGGAATCAGAAGTCTATCATAAAAGTAAAGTCCTTTATGGGATACACCAGGCAAGTAAAAGTATCCGGAGTCTGGATAGTTGCATTCTGGTGGAAGGATATACAGATGTATTATCCTTAGCTCAGGAGGGAATTGCTCATTCGGTGGCATCTTCCGGCACAGCCCTTACGATTGATCAGGTGCGTCTGATTAAACGTTTCTCTCAAAACCTGGTTATATTATATGATGGTGATGCTGCCGGATTGAAAGCAGCCACCCGGGGTCTGGACATTGCCCTGGAGCAGGACATGAATGTGCGTGTTGTTTTGTTGCCTGACGGAGAGGATCCGGATTCTCTGGTTCGGAAGCTCGGTGGTGAAAAGATGCTCGCCTTTATGGAGGAGCATGGGGAGGATGTCATCTTGTTTAAGACCAAGCGTCTGTTGGCAGAAGTTGGCAATGATCCCATCCGAAAAACCGGGCTTACCCGGGATGTTGTTGGCAGTATTGCGCTAATTCCGGATGCCATTAAACGCAGTCTTTATATTAAAGAATGTGCCCGGGTACTCGATTTGGAAGAGTCTATGTTGATCTCTGAGATGAATGGGGTGATACGACAAAGCCTGCACCACAAAAATCGAGCTGAAGGAAAATCTTCACCGCCAGCGCCAGCGAATAGCATAAGTGGTCAAACCAGGGAACCGCAGCTGGTTCCGGAAATACCTCCTGTTGGATCAGATAGCTTTAATGAGCGTAAAATTGTGCAATTGCTCATTGCTTTTGGGGATAAACAATTTGAAGAAGGATTGAGTGTGGCGGAATATATTGTCGGAGAAATCGAAGATGTAATTTCCGAGTTTGATGATCCCTTATACCGGAAATTGGTCGAAGAAGTACATGGAATGGTTTCCAGGAAAGCAATTGTTTCCGAAAATTATTTTTTGAAACATCCCGAACCAGCCGTTCGACAATTGGCTTATGACTTGTTGCAACCACCCTGGGAATTAAGTGCTGGATGGTCTGAAAAATGGGAAATTGAATTAGGCACCCAGAAGCATCCGCAGGAGAATTTTGTCCATGATAGCGTCGAGTCTGTGCTGCGCTTAAAGATTCGGAAGGTGCAACGACTTCGAAACCAGAACCAGGAAAAACTAAAAGCGTGCGACCCTGCTGATTTGGATCGCCAAATGCAATTACTCCGTGTTGCGCAGCGCCTGGCAGAAATCCACAATGAAATTGCCTACACACTGCGCATGGTTGTTCCGAAATAAAAAAGGCCCTGAGTAATTCAGAGCCTTTTGGTTATGCATTTCTGTTTATACAGTCCAAATCATCAAACGCCTGTTTGAGGCGCGAAATGAATGTTTTTTCAGCTTCTCTAAGCCACTTCCGTGGGTCATAGTACTTTTTATTCGGCTGATCATCTCCATTTGGATTACCAATTTGGGCTTGGAGGAAATCGCGGTTTTCTTCGTAATAATCACGAATACCTACCCAAAATGCCCATTGTTGGTCTGTATCAATGTTCATTTTTACAGCTCCATATTCAATTGCTTCCCGAATCTCTTCGCGACTTGAACCTGAACCTCCGTGAAAAACAAAGTTGATTGGATTTGGATCTTCAATGCTGTGTTTTTCGCGTAGATACTCTTGCGAATTTTTCAGGATAATTGGTTTGAGTTCTACATTTCCAGGTTTGTAAACACCGTGAACATTCCCAAATGCAGCTGCCACAGTAAAGCGGTTGCTTACCTCAGAGAGTTTTTCAAAAGCAAAGGCAACCTCCTCAGGTTGAGTATATAATCTGGAACTATCAACATCCGAATTGTCAACACCGTCTTCCTCGCCACCAGTTACGCCTAGCTCTATCTCCAGCGTGATGCCGATTTGACTCATGCGTTCCAAATACTTGACGCAGGTTTCAATGTTTTCCTCGATTGGATCTTCAGAAAGATCGATCATGTGGCTGCTGAATAGGGGATATCCGCGGGCTTCAAAAAACTTCTCATTAGCTTCCATCATGCCGTCCATCCAGGGGAGTAACTTTCTGGCACAGTGATCGGTATGCAAAACAACGGTAACACCATAAGCTTTGGCCATGGCGTGTACGTGCATGGCTCCGGAAATAGCGCCCAGGATACTTGCCTTTTCGCCCTCATTGGAGAGTCCTTTTCCGGCAAAAAAACTGGCACCGCCATTAGAAAACTGGATAATCACAGGAGAATTTACATCTCGGGCAGTTTCCAAAACAGCATTTACAGTGTTTGTGCCAACAACGTTAACTGCAGGAATGGCAAAGTTATGCTCGTTGGCATAATTAAATAACTCGGTTACTTCGTCGCCGAATAGAACTCCGGTTCTGAATTTTGTAGCTGTAGGAGTGGTCATAATAAAGCTTGTTTGAATCAAATGCGTTAAACAAAAATAGCATTTATTCGGAAGGGAATTGGGTAATATAAGCAGGAAAGCCCGAAATTCTATTTCGGGCTTTCCGGGTTTTAAATGATTCCTTTTTCAACCAGATACCGCTCTGCATCAAGCGCAGCCATGCATCCGGTGCCGGCTGCGGTAACAGCCTGGCGGTAAATTTTGTCCTGGGCATCGCCACTGGCAAAAACACCGGCAACTTTTGTTTTAGTACTGTCTGGTTTGGTGATGATATAGCCAGTTTCATCCATGTCCAACCAGTCCGTAAAAATATCTGTATTGGGTTTATGTCCGATGGCAACAAAGAAACCTTGTACGGGAATGACACTTTTCTCTCCGCTAATATTGTTGACAACCCGAACGGCCTCCACTTCCTCGGCACCAAGGATTTCCTCCGTGGAGGTGTTCCAATGAACGATAATATTTTCCATACTTTTAACCCGCTCCTGCATGATTTTGGAGGCGCGCATTTCGTCGCGACGAACCAATAAATGCACTTTTGGACAAAGTTTGGCCAAGTAGGTAGCTTCTTCAGCTGCAGTATCACCAGCACCCACAACGGCTACCTCCTTACCCCGGAAAAAGAAGCCATCACACACTGCACAGGCTGAGACCCCGAAATTGGTTAACCGCACCTCAGATTCCAGTCCGAGCCACTTGGCACTTGCCCCGGTTGCAATGATAATGGTATGTGCTTCGATCAGCGTGCCACTTTCTGTCCAGGCTTTATGAACATCCCCGCTGAAATCCACCTTCGTAATTAATTCCCGGTGAATGACTGTTCCGAAACGCTCTGCTTGTTTTTGGAAATGGTCCATCATCTCAGGTCCCATGATTCCATCCGGATAGCCCGGGTAATTTTCTACATCAGTAGTGATCATAAGCTGTCCGCCCGGCTGTTCACCTGTATATAAAACCGGAGACATGTTTGCTCTGGCCGCGTAAATCGCAGCGGTATATCCGGCAGGACCGGAGCCAATGATCAGACAATTAAGGATATTTGCCATAATAATTTCGGTGTTAAAACACTTATTGAAGTTTTAAACAACTTCATTGTTTAAGATGGTCGCAAGGTCAAAGCGACGCAAAAATAGTAATTCTGAGGAATCTACTTCCTTTCAAGGGCAGGGAAGATATAAAAGTGTAAAGTAATCCCTGTCCAATCGCGTGAAGTGTAGAAAAAACAATATGTATACTCAGAAAGTTGAATGGATGATATTTGATGGGTTCTTATCGGAAACACCAGTTGTTTAGTCTTAAATTTTTGAAGAATTCCATCGGTGCCTTTATCTTATACCTGTTAATAAAAGTCCGCTTAGGAAAAAATTACTCCTATGTTTTATACGCTGTCCTTACTGTCTATTGTGTTGAGTTTGTCGCTTTGGTTTTACACGCAAAAACATGCGGGAATTTCCAAAGCATTCCGGAGTTTTTTCTTTTTGTCCCTGGTTGCCTATGCCTTTAGCATCCTGCTTTCCCCTGGTGATTTGGATAGTAAGTGGATTACAGTTGCCCGTGACCTAGGTTGGATGGCCATTATTCCAGCGGCTTTGAGTTTTCTGGTAAACAAAAAAACAAGCTTTTTCCTGTTGTTGGGCATTGCTGCACTGCTCACGGGATTAATGGCAGGGGGTACCCAATTTGATGTTCAGAAGGTTAATACCGAAAATGAATGGGAACTACTTGTCGAACTGCAGGAAGGGAAGGATTTGAACGTCCTTTCCGCTATTGCGAAAAAATATGGATTGATTCTGGAGCCCGCCTTCAAAATGGAGTACACTGAAAATACGGATTTAGATGATTTTTATGCAGTAGAAATTCCGGAAGCCAAGGAAGCTCTTTTGGCAGAAATTACCCGGAAAATAGCCAATACACCCGGTATCGACTGGGTAGAAGACAATGAAACGGTTCAGGTGGCTCCGATCGAATCCCGTCTTGTGCCCGGAATTGAAAAAAAATATGGTGTAAATGATCCGAACTTAGCAGACCAATGGGCCTACGCCGCTCTGGGGGTGGATCGATTCTATGATTTCTTGCGCACATCATCCGGAAAGCCGGTACAGACAGCTCAAATCTTTATCCTGGATACCGGGGTAGATGCCCGACATGAAGACCTTGCCGGCCAATATTTTTCTACCCGTAAAAGTTATGACAAGGATGTTCGTGGGCATGGCACACATTGTGCAGGAATCGCTGCCGCAGTTTCAAATAATGGCATCGGTATTGCTTCCCTCAGTCCGGGAAAATCGTATGTCAAGGTTTCCAGTATTAAGGTGTTGAGTGATTTTGGTGTAGGTAATCAACGTACAATTATTAACGGAATGCTGGAAGCGGCGGATGCAGGAGCAGATGTTATTTCCATGTCGCTGGGAGGAAGATCGACTACCCGCAGCCAACGCGCATACGAACAGGCAGTAAAATATGCGAATGATGCCGGAACAATCGTAGTTGTTGCGGCCGGTAATGATGCAGGTATGGCAAAAGATATTTCTCCGGCCAATGTAACAGGTGTTATAACAGTTAGTGCAGTTGATACTTTACTAAACCGCGCTTCTTTTAGTAATTCGGTTGCAGGATTAAAAATGGGACTGGCAGCTCCGGGAGTAGCTATTTATTCGACCCTTCCGGGGAATAAATATGGCGCTTTGAGTGGCACCTCCATGGCAACACCTTTTGTCGCCGGATTAGTCGGAATGCTTCGGAGCTTCAAGCCTGAGTTGACTACCAACCAAGTTTACGAGATCCTTTCGCTAAGTGGCCAAACCACCAGCCGTCCACAGGAAACCGGAAAATTGGTTCGTCCGGATGAAGCCTTATTCCTCCTCCTGGAAGGTCAGTAAGTTATCGGGATTAAAATGGTCCTGAACAAACTGATTCAACCTGCGACTTTCCAGGTCTGGATTACGCCACCAGTCTAGTGTCCAGATAGGATGTATGGCTAATTCAGACAAGTTGAATTGTTTCCAGTTTTTGGATTCTTCAAAAAAGGAAGTAAAACCTTCCCGGCTGCAAAAAAGATCAGGCAGCAAAACCAAATCTGAAATATCGGGATGATTACTTCTGATTATGATCGGGAGTATGATGTCATTCCACTGCTGAAAGGTTTCTATCCGGTCTGCGGATACCACTTGTTGCAGGTTTTTTGATATTTCTTCCTCCAGGCACGAAAATGGAGCATGGTACTGTATTTCCGGATAGAGTTTATGATGCCAGGCTGAAATGCCTTCCAGCTGTTTCGTTTTAATGGCCCGGGCCAGAGAAACGATGCCACATAACAACTGGCTACCTTGACCTGTAGCGTAGTTACTATAATTAGAAAAGAATTCTTGTGGCAAAGAATGGATGATCATGAGATTTTTCTCCCGAAGCAGACGTTTAAGCAGATGCGTCATTTCGGGTTTGTCCAGCCAGTTGATATTCCTATCCAGGCCATATTCATTCACCCCCAATTGAACACTGACCAATAACTGGTCAAATTCCTGTCCGGCAAGCTCATCGATTGAATAAACCCCTAAGCCATTTCGCTCCAGCTGCTGCACCTTATCCGCTCCGGTGCTTTTAGTTTGTTTGATTTCGAGCAGGTAGGATGCAATGCGATTACGCTGGGCCTTATTCATCGTTACAATGCCAACCTTTGGGAAGGTTCGTTGTGGCGTTTGCTGAATGTCATTGAGCAATTGGATAACCACCCGAGCTTCTGAATCATTTATTCCCGTGTTGGGATCAAAGGCACCCATGACCTCCTGTACATCCCAATTTAAGGCACTTGCTTCGATGCGTTTCCACGGTGTTGCTTGCATGCTATTGGTCCGATCCAGGTTTACTGCATCTTCCAGGTTATTTGTTTCTCGCAGCAGCAGCACAGATTTTCCAAGCAGGGAAAGCGCCTGAATTTTATCAGGGCTCATCCCAAATGCTTCCCAAATAATTATGGTATCAAAACGCTCCGTTCTGCTATTCAGGCAAGAAAGTGCCTGTTCACCACTTGCCATCAGGATTGGAAAACGGCTGCTGAGCAAGGGACCTAAATCCCGGAGCAGGTGATTTAAATGGGTGGGCTGAAGTTGATCCGGTTTCAAAAATCGCTGGATTAATTTTTTGCTCTTAGTGCGCAGATTTTTGAGATCACGGTCGTATTTCACTTGCCAGAATTGACGAATCTGGTGAGGAAGACGTGATTCCAATTGCTCGGCTGTATCCAGGTATTGGGTTAATGGTTTAGTTTGAAGCGGCAGGTATTCATGTTCCTGCAATTGCAGGAACTGGTGAAAATACCAACTTTCAAAAGCCGTTATCCAGTTAGTTGGTTTAACTTTTACCAAAGCATGAACAAGTGTCTGTGCCGTTCCGGAAAGCGAGAGCCAATGTTTTTGCCAATCATAGAATGGACTGAAATCTCGCAGGTTGATTTTAATGGTATCCAGTGTTTCGGTGATTTTTTCCAGATATTTTTGCCGTTGAGGTAAACTGAGCATGCGATGTTCCAACTGTTGATCCAACCATTCAGATTCGTTGATTGTTTCCAGAAACAGATCCATTTCCTGCTCCAATTGAAGCGGATTAAGCCGGGTACCCAGGCTCGGATGTGCATGCCTGCTGCTAAATCGCTGAACCTCCTCCTCTACAAGCTGCGGAAAACGCGTGCGCCATTCCTGAATTTCCAGCTTAAAGGCTTCTAATTGTTTGTGTAAGTCTGAAACCCTCTTAAAGGATGTAGAAATTTCCGCAGGAATTAAGCCCTTCTGACTTCGATGTTGCTCCAGTTTGAAAGTCAGCGACTGAATTTCAAGAAGATTTTCTCTGATTTCTTTTTTATCCTTTGAGAACACACTAGAAAGTGACGAGGGAAGTGTTTTGTTCCAGTTTTCCTGTCCAAACCTTGATCTGAATTCTTCCAGAAGATCTATAATGTGTTGTGTTTCCTGGCGGAGAAATAAAAAATGCTTTTGGTAGTGTTCAGTTAGATGCTGGGCATACTTGTTTGTCATTTCCAACAAGTCGTGGTGTAGTTTTTCTAACTTGGATTTCCAACTCGACAAACCGGCGGTGGCTAATGCCAGCGCTGCTTCCTTATCCATGTTTTGGTACACCGCCGGATGAATGGCTGTAAGTGGATGCCGAAGGGTTGCAATAGGTTGAAACAAACGAATACTTTTCTCCAGTGCCGCACCCAGATATTCATACTCTTCAGTCGTCCATTTAAAATCTTTAGGATTCAGAAACCGATCTAACAATTCGCGGCCACTCTGCTTTTGGGAGCGCAAAAACTGGCCACATAATTCCTGCCAGGTCCAGTTTTCAAGATATGGCCCTTTTAAGGCTTTAAATTGGGCCGTCAGACTATTGTATAGCCGCTCATGCCTCGTAATCAGGACTTTAAAAGAATCAGGTGTGGTAATGCTTTCCGGGAGCGTACCCGCTCCGGCCTGTATCAGATAGCCCAAGGCCGGCTGGTCTAATACCGGATTCTGAATAATGGTAGAAAGCGTTTCCAGCCGATATTTTGCCAGGCTTTTTTGAAATTGAACCAGCCGCCCAACTCGGTCTGAAACCAATAAACAATTCTTGCCTCCGGATAATTGATTACTGACCAGGTTTAAGGCAATTTCGTTTAATTGTTCAGGAAACAGACTTGTTGCAATAGCTTTTTTTCCTTCCCGGAATAACTGAATAACTTCCATTTGAAGCGCATTCGGATTTCCGAGTCCGAAGGAATGGATGTCGCCAGTTTCTGCTTGCCCTTCCACTTGAAGTTCTGTAGAAGGATTACTTTCATGATAGGGCGGAAAGATTCCGATTATTCCGTTTGGCAGTATATGTTTTACCTCTTCCTCCTCCCAAAGGTTTTCGATGGTGGGGAGAATTTGAATACTAAAAGGATTTTCCGGAAGTTGAGCTTCCAGTAAGGTGGCCAATGTTTTTAGTCTATCTTCAAAAGACGAACGATTATAAAAAAATGGGGCTGCCCATTTGCTTTTTTCCTTTTCAGGTAATGTGCTCAGTAATTCGGGATTCAAATGATAGGCCATCCCCTTTGGAAATTTCAATACCCAGGTGTCTGGTTTGGGGCCCATGGAATCTATTTCTAAATTCCATATAAATAAAGGCATTAACCTGGGACTTTCGGAAGGAAGTGCGATAAGCGGAAATCCTAAACCTAATGGATTGGTACCTGTAAGTCGCTCATAATTGCGGCTTTCAAAATAAAAATGCCGCATACTGTCCACCGAATCCGCATTTGGGCTAATAGCGCTGGAAGAAGCTTTAGCGAAAAGACCATCCAGGAAGTTTTGAGACGCCTCTAATCCACCTGATTCTATCCTGGAAAGGAAAAAATAGTTCTGTTCGGGATGCAACAGATTTTGGTATGCGCTAAACGGAGAAAATGCTTCCGGAGTCCTAATCATGATAATAATTTTCAAGCAATTGCCAGTTCTCAAAGATATCATACCCAAGCCAAAGTGGCATGGGAAATTTTAGCTACTTTATTTTTTGGGTCTTCCTGGCTAATAAACTGTCTCATTCACAGATGCTTAGTATTTAGCTCTTTTCCGGAGATTGCTATCTTTAAGCCATTCCCAATGAAATTCCAGTACCTTTCTCAATGGCTAAAGTCCCTCAAATAGCAGTTGTTTTAACAGATCCGGGTCGAAAAATCCAGTGGGTTAATGATGGCTTTACTGAAATCACGGGATATCAGTTGATGGAAGTAATTGGGAAAAAGCCCAGTTTATTACAAGGGCCGGAAACAGAGCCTGAGGTAGTAGCCCGTATTCGCCACCAATTGGAAAATTTACTTCCCTGTAAAGAGTCTATTACCAATTATCGAAAGAATGGAGAAGCCTACTGTTGTAAATTGGTGATTTATCCCATTTTTGATGCTGTAGGCAATTTGCAAAATTATATTGCCTTTGAAATTGATGGAAGCCTGGAAGATGACACGGCTCTTCCAATTCTCCAACTTCAAAAAAAGTATGACAATAGCACCCTGCGTGGGAGCCGGGCTGTTGCCATTTATGCCGCTTTATGTGATCTGATGGAGCAGGAAGAAGTTTACAAAAATCCGGACATCAGTCTAAAGGAATTGGCAAAAATGCTGCATACAAATACAAACTACCTGTCACAGGTAATTAACCAGTTTACCAGCCAAAATTTCAGGCAATTCATCAATTCCCATCGGATAAAAGCCTTTCAGAAAGCAGTTAAAAAAAAGAAAAACAGCGGTGTCCCAATTTACCGTTTAGCCATAGCAAGTGGCTTTAAAAACAAATCGTCTTTTTATAGAATTTACACCCGGTTTACCGGTAAAAAGCCAACTGAATTCTAAATAAAAGGCTATTCAGGCGCTTCTTCTTTTGCCGGTTCAACGATTCCGCCACTTATTTTTTCCCCATCCTTATATAGATATTCCATGACAATGGCCCCTTGCTCATTGTAGTATCTAAATGTACCATCCTGTTTTCCATCCTTGAAATGAACCTCTGTTTGCTTTTGGTCGCTCCGCTCGAAGTAGGTGCTGCGTACCCCATGTAACTCCCCATCTTTATAGTCGGCGACTTCCACCAATCGACCGTTTGAATATAAAATAGATCGACCATTTAGCACATCGTTTGTATAGTGCTTCAGCGAGGTAAGTCCGCCCCGGTTGTTGTATTCACTCGTTGCACCATTCAATTTTCCATTGACATAATTGGCGATCATTGCCGGAATTTGTTTTTCCGAATCATGGTAGGTAATCCACAACCCATGCTTTTTACCATTGAGCAACATACCTTCCTCCAACATACGGTCATATACATCGCTGCGTACCAGATAATCGGTAGCGGTACCAGGAATCGTGGTTTTCTCAAAACCTTCGATCGAGAAATCCGGTGCCGGGGTTGATTCGGTCGAATTGCAGGAGCTTAAGAGTGCAACCAGTACAAGCAGGAGTAAATTTTTCATTGATCTTTATTTTATTGGGCGAAATTAAATCTTTGTTTACGCTACACAAAGGATTTCTATAATAATCACAGGATACTGCGTTTCAGAACGGAATCCTATCTTTAGGCCGATCATCAGAATGTAAAATTAAGCCTGGCAGGATAAACCATTAATTAGTATGTTATTTCGTTTTCTTTTGTTGGTATTAGTCTGCGCAATAGCTGGTACTTTTTGGTGGTACCGCTACGCTGAAAAAGGGGATACGCCAACCGAATCTCCATTGGTGTCGATTCAGCCGGATCAGGTAGATGCTATTGAAATCCGACGATCTGATTCAGCCAACCCTTTGTTGATTAAAAAAACAGGAAATAACTGGCTGGGTACCCTCGCTACCAGTTCCTACCTGCTTCGTCCGGAGGTAGTAGATAGTTTACTCATTCCGATTTCTCGAATTCATACAGTAGGACTAACGAATAAAAAAGAATTTGAAGCAAAAGAATCTAACTGGGTCCAGGTTTCCTATTATGCAGCTGGTGTGCTGTTAGAATCCTTTTCTATTTTCAATTACCCAAAAGAGCATAGCGAAAAATCCTTTTTCCAATTTAAGGACAAAAAGGAGCTATATGAGTTGGATTCAAATATCTGGCCATTCTATAACCGGAGTTTTGATGCCTACCGGTTCTTCGAATTCACGGACTTTGACCCCAACGCCGTACGGGAAATAGGAATCAGCCTGGAACCATATCAGATCTATTCACTGGAAATGGATAGCATGGGGTGGAAGAGTAAGGAATTAGAAACCGACTGGGTAGGAAGTTGGTTAGAGCAAATATCCGGGCTAAATGGCATGCACCATGCAGACCATTTTGATCCAATTGCGGGAAGCGGAGACCTAAATTGTTCGCTTGATATTAGACTGGCGGGTAGGGTAGCACCTATTCAGATTTATATTTACCGGGATACCACCGGAATACAGGAATTTGTGTTGAACTGTTCCCAATTTCCGAGCCATTTTTTCTGGTCAGACTCCAGCGGATTATATTCAAAACTGGTTCCTGCCCGACTTCGGGGGGCCGGGCAGGAAATTAGTCCTGATTAAGCTGGCCTTCGGGCCCAACTATTAAATCCATCATTTCTATGGCAGGCCCCAGATGTCTGCTTTCTTTTAGCTCCAGTATTTTTCGGTATTCCGACCCGTTGAAGCGTGCCCGGCCGAAAAAAGTACAAGCCTCAAAACTTGCATTTTCTGCAAACCGCAGGCGGTTAAAATCGGCTGCTCCCAAAAAGCGAGAATACCCAAAGGTACAGCGTCCCTGAAATTGAGAATAGGTAAAATAGGCGCCGGACCGAAAATCCTGGTTACTGAAGTCAGCATAATCCTGAAAAACAGCTTCAGTAAATTGGGCAGCCGACTGGTATTGATTTCCCTGAAAAGCACTTTGTCCTTTGAAATTACTTTTAGACATGACCAAATCCCTTAGAAAAAAGGCATTACTCATGAATAATTGGTCAAGAAACTGGCAGCTTTGGAACAGGGCTATCCCGTGAAAGCTGGTATTGTCAAAATTGGCAGTAGCTTCAAAAGTTGAACCGCTAAAGTTACAATCTGATTGAAACTGGCAACCGACAAAAGAAACATCCGCTTCAAAGGAACAGTTTTGAAAACGCACAATCCTGCTCCAGGTCATTTTATTTCGAAGCTTGCCTGTTTCATCTGGTCTTTGTGCGAATACCTTTCCTTTAAAACGGCAATTTGAAAAAACGACCGGCTGGTCAAGTAAAGTACTTGTTACCTCCCCACTAAAGTCAAACCGGTTCAATCCATCTGCAAAAAACAGATCATCCTGAATGACAGCATTTTCAAAAATGAGTGGTTTCCCCTTTTCGAGCATTTTCAAGATTTGTTCAGCAGTAATGTCACCGCCCTGCGCAGGTACGTCCTGCTGTGTGTGGCAGGCAAAAAGGGGAAGTACTGCCACAAATAGGCAGTACTTCCATTTGGTCCATTTATTCTTCATTCGGAATTTCTATTTTTCCTGGTAGCTCTTCGCTTTACGTTGGCTCTGGTATTCCCGCACTTTTGCATCCAGTCTGCCACTAGCTTTTTCAGCTTTCAGGAATTCCCGGATTTCTTCCGGAGAGTATGCATTTCTGGTATCAGGGCCAACTGCTGTTTGGCGTGGGCTATTACGGAGAGCTGATTTTGAAGGAGCACCCATAGTTGCAGCACGGTCAGGGGCATCTTCACCTAAATCCGCGTAACCATTTTCAAAGTAGATTGGATATTGTCCGGAGGTGTAGAAGTAATTGTTGGCTTCATCCTGTTCCTGGATGTCATCAAATGCATCAGCCATGAGTACCAGGTAATAATAGCCGGTCAGGCCGTTTGGTACGTAATAGCCCCGATCAATGTCCTCTGTACCCCATACTTGTTGGGTAAAAGAAGAACCTGATGGAATATCATAGTTAAAATAACAGGCATAATCCGGTGGCGGACAATCATAATAACCCGGTGAGGCTACATCGTCGCTAAAGAAATCATAGAATAAAACGCCATAGTTATTCGCGTCATACGCGTCGTAATAAATATAGTATAAGCCCCAATCTTTGGAAGCCAATGCAGTCTCATCACCGATATTATAAATATTGAAAATGATCTTTCGCTCATTGTAATATCCGCCATCCCAGTAGGTAGAATAGTCATTAAACACCCAGGGCACGAGGTCAACGCTACTATCAACATTGGGATCAATATTTGGTGGTGGGTTGCCTCCCTGTGAGTTGGTTGCTACATAGAGATTGCCTTCCCAGACAAATTCCTGTACGAAGAAATTATAGTCGATCCAGATTTCTCCAAAGTCGCCCCAATCACCGCTCCAGGAGTTGACAATTCGAAAAGCGCCGTTTGCTCCTTTACTGTCATCATAACCGGAAACTACCATCGCGTGGAGAGCATGTTGGCCAACCTGATAATAAGTGGTATTAGAGCTTAATACACTCCCGTTATTCCAGGTAACAAAATTGTCAGACAACTCGGCACCAAATACAACAGGCTGGTTATTAGCGATATATCCCTTGATTGTGGCAATGTCATTATCAATTCGACGGTAATTTAAGATAGTGTGGTTGGCCGCTTCATTGGTCCAACTGGATTGCAGATTGGATTGACTACAACCATTCAGACTGGTATAGGGAACTGTTTGCATCGTGGCCACTCCGCGATCAAGAACTACATCCAGTGCTTCCACAAAGCCGGTGCCGTTACAGTTTGTTCCTTTTAAGTTATCCGGAATAGCTGTAAACAAATCTCGCGGACTAAACTGATTATTTGTTGAATTCAGCTGCGATCCGCTAAGTCCGTTATCAAGTGCGTTGATGGATGTTTTCAGATTGTATCCGACAGACCAGGCTACGCAGGTACCGAAATTACCCTGATCACCAATTGGTGGGAAGTAGTTTCCAAGATCATACGAAGCTGGCAGGTTACCACTCCCAAAATCATTTGAATTTAGAGAAGTTGGAACCGTACTTGGATCATCCTCCCCGGTCCAGCCGGTGAAAATACCGCTTCCGGTGGCCGTTTCACAAGTTGGTCCGCTGAAACCCTCCGGACAATCACAGGTGCCATCGACACATACACCACCATTCAGGCAGGTGGAAGCACAATCATCTACTATAGTTATTTCACACTGGGCCCAGATAAAGCACAATGAAAGTAGAAACAGAAATTTTTTCATTTTCAAATTGGTTTTAATGTTTATCATGTTGAGAGACCCCAAAGTGGGTCAAAACGAAAAAACAGTTACAGTTTAGTATTTTGGATGCGCAGACAAAATACCAAAAATAAAACAAAATGCCTTTTGTTTACACTTGCCAGGCTTCATCCATTTGCAATTCAAAACCTTCGTTAAGCTCCAAAAGCAGCCAGGGTACGGGGCCTTCCTTCCCAAATTCCCGGTTTAGGGAAATTTTATTATCCAGGATATGACCCGGTTTAAGCACCCTTCGCGGGTTTTTATTTCCGTAGGTTTCCTTACGGAGAATGCCTTCCGGCGGACTGATTGCCGTTGAATTATTTTTCACCAGAAAACGCGATTCTTCTCCTTTTTCATCGATGATGGAAAGCAAGCCTTCCTCCTCTGCCAGAACCATCGCCGCTCCGGAGCCGGTAATTTTAGCCTCCCAGCCATATACAGCCAGATCCGGGTTTTCGTACCAATCAGAGGTGATGGCTATTTGCTCTAACTCGCTTTGCTGATCATTTTTCAACACCAGCAAATGAGCCTCCACTTCAAAGCCCAACGCGGAGAATAGGGATTCGTAAAAATCTACAATGACAGCAGGTTGCCGACCATAAATCCCAAAATAGATTTGATCATGTCCCGGGTTTAAAGCCCGGTAGATTGTACTCCGTACCTCCAGAAAGGCTTTTTTCCAATCCTCAACACGTTGAGCTATTTCGGGCATATAAGGTGTCAGGCCAAAACTGGCCAGGCTGATTTCTTCTTCCAGGCTATCAATTTCTGTTTGGAGCATGTCCAGCTTTTCACTTTCCTCCAAAAAGGCCGCATAATTACGTGCCTTTTCCGGATTTTTCCAAAACTGGTCTTCATCCCGGCTTTTTTGCCTTTTTAGAATGTCGAGTTCACTCAGGAATTGGATGTATAAATTTGACTGACGCGCAGCCTGCAGGTCTCTGCGTTGTTGGGAGATATATTCTACGAGACTTACTTTTTCGTATTCCTCCAGCCAGAGTTCCACATTTAGCGGATCAATTTCCAGACGTATTTGGGGTTTTCCATTTTCGAGGCTGGCACTTACCTGGAGGTGTTCATCCGCAGAAGCGGCATTAAGCGCACGTGCAAGTGGGATAACAAGCTGTTCCCGTAAGCATCTCTGCAAGTGACGCGCGCCCATCTTAGAATCATATCCGGTTTTGGCCAGGTAATCCCGCACATCCGACTGGATATCCAGATCAATGCGGCGGTGACTGATTCCCTCCCGTGTTCGAAGTAGTTTAATTTCTCTGTCCACGACCTGCCGCATGATTTCCGGACTGAGTGGATCAAAGGGAATAATGCGGTCAATACGATTAAATAATTCCGGGCGAAAATGTTTTTGTACAGCCCGAAGGAAATGACCGCGTAGTTCAACTTTATGTTTCGATTTTTGTAAACTAATGGCAGCAGTCTGAGCTGCAGTAGCCCCAATATTTGAGGTCATTATTATGATCGTGCTACAAAAATTGACAGCCTGACCATCTGAACCGGTTAATCGACCTTCTCCAAGGATTTGCAGCAGGAGGTCAAAGAAATCAGGATGGGCTTTTTCTACTTCATCGAAAAGTAATACACAAAATGGATTGCGTCGAATAGTGCTGGTAAGCAAGCCGCCACCCTGGCTGGTTAACCTGAAAACAGCGGCCGGTGAAGCGTATTCGCTCATGTCAAATCGCTCCATTTTATTTCTGTCGCCAAACATAAACTCGGCTAATACCTTCGATAATTCTGTTTTTCCGACTCCAGTCGGACCAATAAACAGGAAGGATGCGATCGGTTTATCTGTCCGAATTAATTGATTTTTTACGGCTCCAAGCATATCGGCCAGGCCGTCAACAGCCTGCTCCTGCCCGAATACCTGATCCGAAAAAACCTGGCGGATCGCTTTTGGATCAAAGGGCTCCTGTGGGTCAATCATGGAAACCGGAATACCACTTTGTTTGGAGAAATAGTGCACAACTTCCTTTCGGTTCAGGTTTGGGTCGCGTCCTTTTTCATCACGTAACAAGTTTTCCAGAAAGCGGATACTCTGCCCCGGTTCGCCGGCGTAGGGGAAAAAACGCCTGTGTAGGTCAATGGCTTCTTCAATACCTTCCGGGAATATATTCAGCTTGTCTTCTTCAAAATCCTGCGCGATTTTTTTGAAAATGACATCGCCCAGATTTTCGGTAAGTGGCCCCAGTATGATGGTTTGTATGGAATTAAAAAAGCCGGGACTTTTTCGTTCAATCCAAACCTGATCCTCCGGAGTACATTCACTAATGATCGCTAATTCTCCCCGGTTAATGCTCGGTATGAGGAATTCAGCAATAGAGATATTATTGCCTTCATATTGGCCGATCTCAAAAAGCTCCTTTAGTTGACGCACGTACAGGAAAATCCCCAGGCGTTGAAGTTCTTGTAACAGGAAACTGATATTGTCTTGCCATCCCCGTTCATTTGTCAGTTCTTTTATTAATCTGGCGGCGGTAGTTTCCCAGATGATCGGCAGGAAGTCTTTTTGTTTCCGGGCCAGCTCGTAAACCAGCGTGGATTTGCCGGATCCGGAAGGGCCTATTAAGATACAACTCCGGTTATAAGGATTGCTTGTAGCTCGTTGGAGCTGTTTGAGTTCTTTATCGCGGCCGAATGCCTGCTGCTTTTCAGACATTAATACGGCTTGTGCTACCCGAATCAGCCAGCCGGCCTGATGTCTGTTGGCTTCCATTCCCCATTCCCAGGGGTAGGGGGATTGAATGGCGGTATCTTCTTCCAGCAATTCAATATGTTCAAACCAAATCGAGGAAATAGCCTTTTCGAGCAAATTGAGGTGTCTTTTTCGGTTTAAATGTGCCCGAATAGCCTCCTTTAACCGATCCAGCAGTTTCTCCTCAGTTTTTGCAACGGATTCGATTCCGAGGGCAGGGATTAGCCCCCAGTATTGGTTGGGGCCTTTATTAAAAACGACTTCAAACTCAATTTCAAAGGCCGGGTACTGAATTTTGTTGGTGGAAGCAGGAAAATCCAGTGTCAATTTTTGTCGGAGTAAGGGACCTGGAACCTGTTCAATCAACAGGTCTTCCAGCCTGCCATGTTGATTAACATGTTGCTGTAGCGCATAAGCGTATCGCTGCACCATAGGCTGCAAATCTTCATGTATCTGAAGCGCTTGTTGGTCGCTCAATGGTACCAGGAAGTTGCCACCGGAGGTGAAGCGCAAATTTGCAAATTGCAAGGGTATGTTTACCAAATACGGCATGGCTCTAAGGTAAAAGATTGAATTCCCATGCGTGCAATTAAAATTGATTATTTTTCGAATTCAAAAGGAAAAGAATCTCAATTATGACTTTTCAGGATTTTCTGAATTTTAACTTGTTTAGCCATGGCGATTATCAACTAACAGTCGATAAGTTGTTGCTGGCCATTGTGATTCTTTTGATTACCCGATTGTTGTATTTTATGTTTTCGCGGCTGCTAAAGCGTCGGTTTTCCCGTAAACCGGATACCTACCGGGGACGCTTGTATGCGATTGACCAAATGGCCAGGTACATCATTTTTGTTATTGGATTTTTATTTGCGATAGAGTCTCTCGGAATTAAGTTATCTGTATTGTGGGCAGGTGCCGCGGCGCTCCTGGTCGGATTTGGACTGGGGATGCAACAAACCTTCAATGATTTGGTATCCGGTATCATCCTGTTGATAGAGGGTACGGTTGATGTTGGAGATGTGATCATGATCGACGGGAAACCGGTTCATGTTACGCAGATTGGTATTCGCACCTCCAAGGTGCGTACCCAAAATGAAGATTTCATATTGGTACCAAATTCTACTTTGGTACTCAACCAAATTCATAATTTGAGCTATAATTTTGAGCCCTCTCGTTTTCAAATCCGGGTAGGCGTAGCCTATGGATCGGATGTGGAGTTGGTTTCCAAAATATTGATCCAATCAGCGAATGCCCACCCGGATGTTGTGGCGAAACCGCAACCGCTCGTACATTTTGTTGATTTTGGTGATTCCTCTCTGGATTTTGTATTACATTTTTATTCCACTCAATACATGCGGATTACCGGGATTCAGAGTGAAATACGATACAATATCAACCAATTATTCCGGGAAGCTGAAATTTCGATCCCATTCCCACAACGGGATGTTTGGGTACGTCAGAGCAATGAATAGTCAATTATCCAATTAATCAAACGGTTCCGCTACCGACTCCCACAATTCAATCTTATTTCCTTCCGGATCCATGATCCAACCAAATTTGCCGTAAGGCTCGATTTGCATGTCGCCCACAATTTGTACACCTTCCTCCCGTAAAACATCCAAAAGGGCCACGAGATTTTCCACCCGATAATTAAACATAAAAGGTTTTTCACTCGGTGCGTAGTAGTTGGTGTCTTCCGGAAATGCGCTCCAGGCTGCATGTTCCTTGATGGAAGGATTGCTGACAAACAAGATATAACCATCCTTTGTTTCCGGAAATCCCAGGTGTTTTACATACCAGGCTTGCAGGGCTTTTGGGTTTTGAGATTTGAAGAAGATACCTCCGATACCAATTACTCGTTTCATTTTTTAAAGGTGAAAATACTGAATTTTTAATCAGATTATTTGGCAAATTTTTAACCTTCTTAAAGCCAAAATGGCGGTTGATTCTCCAGGTTCATGTCATTTTGGCCGCTAATCTTTAGTGGCATGTGAATTGTTCTTCTATTAGCAAAGCAAAAAATTCTAATACCATGAATTTGAATAATCTAACCATAAAAGCACAGGAGGCGATTCAGCGTGCACAGCAATTTGCACTCGAACGCAATCAACAAGCTGTGGAAGTAGGACACCTGCTGGCAGCTGTATTAGATGTAGATGATAGCGTAGCACCTTTTATTTTCAAAAAACTGGGGCTGCCATACGAGCAGATTAAAGCGGCTGTTTCAAGCCTCATTATGTCCTTTCCGGAAGTGAAAGGGGATGGAGCACCTTATTTTTCCAGACCTGCCGCTGAGGCAATACAGCGGGCAAATACCTTTCTGAAAGAGTTTGACGATGAATATGTAGCCCTGGAGCATCTGCTGTTAGGTATTATTTCAGTGAAAGACCAGGCAGCACAACTGCTGCTCGACAGCGGATTGAATGTCAAGGATCTGAAATTGGCCATCAAGGAGATGCGGCAAGGAAAACGGGTAACTTCCAACAGCGCGGAGAATGCCTATAATGCCCTTTCCAAATATGCCGTAAACCTGAATGATCGCGCAAAAAAAGGAAAACTGGATCCGGTGATCGGACGGGACGAGGAGATTCGGCGGGTGTTGCATATTTTGGCCCGACGCACCAAGAACAATCCCATCCTGGTTGGTGAACCCGGTGTAGGTAAAACCGCCATCGTAGAAGGTCTGGCACATCGAATTGTAAACGGCGACGTACCCGAGGATTTGCGCGAAAAACAAATATATTCACTGGATATGGGCGCGCTTATTGCAGGGGCAAAGTACCAGGGTGAGTTTGAAGAACGTCTGAAATCAGTAGTGAATGAGGTGATTGGTGCTGAAGGCAATATCTTTCTCTTCATTGATGAGATTCACACCTTGATTGGAGCCGGAAAAGGGCAGGGGGCAATGGATGCCGCCAATATCCTGAAACCAGCACTTGCAAGAGGAGAACTTCGGGCAATTGGTGCCACCACCCTGGCCGAGTATCAAAAATACTTTGAAAGTGATAAGGCTCTTGAGCGCCGATTTCAAACCGTAACAGTTGGTGAACCAAGCGAGGAAGATGCAATTTCTATCCTGCGAGGTTTGAAAGAACGATACGAAACACATCACAAATTAAACATTCGCGATGAAGCGATTGTGGCTGCGGTGCAATTATCCAATCGATATATCACAGACCGCTTTTTACCGGATAAGGCCATTGACCTCATTGATGAGGCTGCCGCCCGCTTGCGGATGGAGATGAACTCGATGCCAGCCGAACTGGATGAAGTGGAACGTAAAATCAGACAGTTGGAGATTGAGCGGGAAGCCATGAAACGCGAGAAAGACGATCAAAAGATCGGACGAATTCAGGAGGAGCTCGCTAATCTGGAAGAACGCGGTCAGGCATTGCGGTCTCGCTGGGAAAGTGAACGGGCAGTTGTTTTGGGCATCCAGCAAGCTAAAATTGATCTGGAAAAATTAAAAACAGAATCCAATCAACTGGAGCGGGAAGGTGATTTCAGTAAGGTGGCCGAAATTCGATACGGCCGTATGCCGGAAGTAGAATTGCAATTGGAAGATTACCAAAAACAATTGCAGGAAATGCAGGCCAGTCGGCAGTTGCTGGTGAAAGAAGAAGTAGAGGCCGAAGATATCGCAGAAATTGTTTCCCGGTGGACAGGTGTGCCGGTTACCCGAATGCTAAAGAGCGAACGCGAAAAATTGCTTTTACTGGAAGAGGATCTGCATAAACGGGTTGTCGGACAAGACGAAGCGGTGGAAGCGGTTGCAGATGCTATTCGCAGAAGCAGAACAGGTCTTTCCAATGAAAAACGCCCGATTGGTTCCTTCCTGTTTTTGGGAACTACCGGGGTAGGGAAAACCGAGTTAGCAAAAGCCTTGGCAGAGTATCTTTTTGATGATGAAAACCTGATGACCCGGATTGATATGAGCGAATACCAGGAGCGGCATGCCGTTTCGAGATTGGTTGGTGCGCCTCCGGGTTATGTTGGGTATGATGAGGGCGGACAGTTGACGGAGGCCGTTCGGCGTAAGCCATATTCCGTAGTCTTGTTGGATGAGATTGAAAAAGCCCATCCGGATGTGTTTAACATCCTGCTTCAGGTTTTGGAAGACGGTCGTTTGACCGATAATAAAGGTCGGGTAGCAAACTTCAAGAATACGATTATCATCATGACCTCAAATATTGGATCGGATGTAATTCGGGAGCAATTTGCGACCATTACGGATAAAAACCGGGACGAAATTGTAGAGAAAACCAAAAATTTGGTATTTGAAATCTTGAAGCAATCTGTTCGCCCCGAATTTCTGAACCGGATTGACGAGGTGATCATGTTTGAACCATTGGGTATGAAAGCCGTACGAACCATTGTAGAATTACAATTAGGGCAAGTACGGGAAGTACTTAAAGGGCAGGGAATCGAACTTCGGGTTAGTCCGCATGCCATGGATTGGCTGGCAGAAAAGGGATTCCACCCGGAATTTGGTGCACGACCAGTAAAACGGGTCATTCAAAAGCAAGTGCTTAATGCACTTTCCAAGCAGATTCTTTTAAATAAGATTCAGCCGGGAGTACCGGTGGTTTTGGATGTTTTTGAAGATGAACCGGTGTTCCGATCCCCCTTAAAGGAAGAAAAGTTGCTTGTTTAAAGCAGGAATAAATAAATTTTTTACGGACTGTTTCTAAATCTGAAACAGTCCGTTTTTATTATTCCCGATTTAGCTACTTTTACATCGTTTTACAAGAGAAGTTGTTTAAAAACACCTCACTGGTTTCCGGAAAAGCCTTTTCACCCCACTTTTCGTTTTTTTATCGCCACGTAGCGCTGCTATGTGGCTCAAAAAAAGCCTCAATTGGTATGAAAATTCAATTCCCCGAATCTCAGTAGGCATTCTTTAACAACTTCAACGAAACGAACCAATTTTAAAAACCGACAGGTTCTAAACTTTTAGTCCTTGTCAAAATTCAACCGTATGAAAAATTTATTTGCCTTGTTGATTATGGGCTTATCGCTGGTTGCTTTTTCTTCCTGTGGAGAGAAAACAGCATCTGAAGCAGTAGATGATGCTACAGAAGTAGTAACAGAGGGTGCGGAAGCAGCTACTGAGGCTGGAACTGAAGCAGTTGAAGCTGTAAAAGAAGCTGTTGATCAAAGCGGCCCTGAATACACTTCTGCCTATGTTTGTCCGATGCATTGTGCGGGCAGCGGAAGTGAAACAGCTGGTACTTGCCCAAGCTGTGGCATGGATTATGTAATGAATGAAATGCACGAAGCTGGTGATGGTCATGAAGGACATGATCATTAATACTAGGATAGGCTAAGAAAAACATAAGTCATCCCGAATTTTAGAGCGATCTGAAATTCGGGATTTTTAGTTTTAGAGGTAGTAATATGCATCTTAAAACTCCAACGTATCGCCCCGAAGGGGCTTAGATTTTGGCTTTGATTATTGACTACAAAGATTTATCTCCTACGGAGATAGGATTTAGGTAAAGGGATCAACTTTTTGCTCCAGCGGAGCAACCTCTTTGTAGCATTTCAAATTGACAGCTTTTCGAAAGCTCCGTAGGAGCGACACCTTACCTCCACCCCTAACTCATGTTTACCGTTTTAAAACTGCCATCTTAAATTGCATCTTTTTTATTTAGGCTCAAAATTCGGAATGACTCGTGTTTTTATGCCTAATACAGAAGTTTTACCCGGCTATCAAATGACCTCCATCGGCGGTAAATATAGACCCGGTACAATAGGAGGAGGCATCCGAAGCCAGAAATACAGCTAATCCGGCAAGTTCGTCGGGGAGCGCCATTCTTCCGCTTGGTAAATGTTTCTCTACCTGAGCCAGTATGGCCTCATTTTGCCAGAGTGCCGCACTAAACTTTGTTTTGATCAAACCCGGACAGATTGCATTGACCCGAATACCAGCGCGGCCCCATTCTTTTGCCTGAGATTGAGTCAGCGACAATAAGGCAGCTTTGCTTACGCTGTACAAGCCTAACCCATCACTTGGTTTTTTCCCTTCGACAGAACTGATATGGATAATCGAGCCGTTTCCGCTGGCTTTGAGATGCTCAAATGCGAGATTGCTCAAGAGGAATGGCGCTTTCAAATTCACCTCCATAATCTTGTCGAAAGCACTGCTATCGGTATCCTGGATCGGGCCAAATACCGGGTTTGTTGCCGCATTATTTACCAGAATGTCCAGTCGTCCGTAGTGATCTATTGTTTGCTTGATCAGGCTTTCTAATTGGTCGGGATCCCCTACATGACAGGCAATACCCACTGCCTCCAAACCATCCGCCCGAAATGTTGCTGCAAGTTCATCTACTGCCTCCTGCTTTCTGCTGGAGAGCACGACCCTGGCTCCAAATTCGGCAAGGCCGCGCGCCATGCTGGCACCAATCCCTTTGCTGGCGCCGGTGATAATGGCCACCCGACCAGTTAAATTGAACAGGGTGTTTTTCATGTTGGGGTTCTTCGGTATAATTAAATCAAATGTCCTCTCTTTCTGTACCCGCCACTTCTAAAATAAAGTCTGGACCAAAAGCCGCCGCCGGTGTTTGAAAACCGGGATTGACATTTTTGACGCGATTGGCGATCATGATGGCTGTAATGGCCGTTAGTGTATAGCCGTTTGGTGCCAAAAGTCGGGCTTCCCGGCTTTCTCCTTTGGCATTACTTACTTTTCCCCAAACCAGACTTTTTCCGTTTTCCCGTCTTTTCTCAGATGGTCCGGCAGCACCCTTCCGGATGCGGTTTTCAGCCATTTTTCGTACCCAGGACATGCGCAGGAACCAGCCAAAAAAACGCTGTAATTTGACCCATTTATAACTTTTAGGTGGCACGCCCATATAGGTTTCGATGGTCGGGATGCCGGTCGTGTAATAGGCGGTTGACACATCGCCCCAGGGGATAGTCATACAAAATCGGGGCTTCCCATGAAAAGGAGCCATCAGCGTGCGATATCCAACTGGTACCCGAATAATCTTTCCGTCTTTTCGCATGGCACCATCTTCTCCCAGGCTTTGCGCCATAGTAATTGCTGTACCTCGCGATACACCGCCCCCGCTGGCCGAAAAAGCCAATTGCAAGTGCGTTGCATCCGGTAGCAGATTTTTCAGGTGCAATGCCAGGCAGTCTGTAGGAACCACATCAAAACCCACTCCGGGCAGCAATACAATACCGGCTGCCTGGGCCTTTTTATCCAGTGCGTGCGCCATTTCAAAAACGCCAATCTCTCCCGTAATATCCAGGTAATGGATGCCGTTGCGGATGCAAGCTTCCATCATTGGTTTGGCCGTATGGATAAAGGGACCTGCTGCGTGTAATAGCACCGAGACCTCTTTCAGATTTTGGTCAATAATTGCAGGATCATCTAATCCAAAAGGTCGCACTTCCCATTCTTTTGAATAGGGTAGCGTTTTCAGTTTTTCTATTGATCGACCGGCAAGGATCAGTTTAGTGCCAGTTTCCTTTGCGTAATCGCAGATCAATTGGCCTGTATAACCATAAGCACCGTAGAGGAGGAGCATAGAGGAGGTAGTTTGAGTTTGCCCTGATAGCTATCGGGGGAGTTTGAGTTTGTCCCGATAGTAATCGGGATTGGGTTTGAGTGTGGTTCTAAGGTATGAAAATGTTTTGGGTATCTGGCCTGGAGCCTCAAAGCTGCTAAAAAAAATGGGGCGATAATTACCGCCCCATTCCTATATTTTGAATTTTAAAATCTTCTACCGAACCAAGGTTACATCACCTTCGAAGAGCACAACGCGTCCATCGATCAATTCCACCTCGGCAAACCAGACGAATACGCCTGGATTAGCCAATTTTCCTCGGTAATTTCCGTCCCAGCCATTTGTCGGGTTGTTGGGTTGGAAATTGTAATAAGAGTGGACCTTTTCGCCCCAGCGGTCAAAAACGAGGAATTTTCGGATTTGGCGGATGTTTTCAATCCGGCCAAAGAGATAAAATACATCGTTTACGCCGTCATTATCCGGAGAGAAAATATTTGGTGCATAGATAGCCGGACGTTGATCTACAAAGAGTTCTACTTCTTCTATTGTACGACATTCTCCATCCAAAATCACCTCAACGGTATAGATCGTCGTGCTTAATGGCGCCGCAACTGGGTCCAGACAATCCGTACAACTCAATCCTTCTGCCGGACTCCAAATGATTTCCTGAATGGTAGAGGTATCTACATTCAGTAATACATTAAATTGGTAGGATTCACCCTGTAAGATCTCAATAAGGGTCTCTGTGTAAACCTCTACCGGATCCGGAATATCTATGGTCGCAGTTACTAATCCGGATTCACAACCAAGTGCATCCTGTACGATGATTTGATAATTCCCATCACTCAAATTCGCGAAAAGCGGACTATTAAAATAGGTTTCTCCATTATCAATCGAATACATGTACGGTGGGGAACCGGCCGTAACATTGCTTACCTCGATAAAACCAAAACCATCGCTACATAGTGGTGGTTCAGCCAAAACATCCGGTGTACTCGGGTTGTCTTCTGTAATCAGGATATCATCCGAATCTACACATCCGTTATCCAAATTAGTTACCGTTAGGGTGTATAATCCGCTACTGGAAATACCCGGGTTCAGCGTGTTGGCATTGTTTTCAATGACCCCGTCAAAGGTCTGCCAGTCATACTGTAAATTGGTACTGTTGGCACTGGCAGAACCATCCAGGTTGGTGATGTCATCAAAACAAGGAAGTAAGAAACCCACTCCGGCATCAACCGTGGGAATTTCAATATCCTGTGAAACAACAATCTGATCCTGGGTCGTACAACCATTGCTGGCATTCTCTATCAGGAGTGTGTAGGTGCCAGGCGCGTCCACGTTTATCATCAGACTATTTGCACCAGACAGGATGTTTCCGTTGATGGTGGTCCATAAAGGCGCAAAGTTTATTCCACTGCTGGAACCGCCGGCATTAACCGATACCGTTTGGGTCGCGCAGGTCAGTTCGGCTGGGGTTGCCAGCACCAGTGTTGGAGCTACAATATCCTGATCTACTGTGACAGAAGATTCAGAAGAACAACCATTGTCGGTATTTAAAATGCTGATGGTATATTGACCTGGTTGGTTAATTTCCGGAGTCAGCGTTGTTCCGCCGTTTAGGATATTCCCGTTCAAGGTGGACCAGGAATAGCTGTATTCCAGACCCGCACTTGAACCGGTACCACTCAGGAATAAACTGGTGATATCGCAGGTCAGGATTTCGTTTGCCGAAGCTACCGCTGTAGGAGCGACAATGTCCTGGTCAACAACAACCAAATCGGTCGATTCACAACCGTTGTTGAGGTCGGTTACCAAAATTTCATAGGTGCCCGGTTGATTGATCAGCGGATTAATATTTGTAGCTCCGGAGAGAATGTTTCCATCCGGGCTGGTCCACTGGTATTGGTAACCTGCACCTGCAGAAGAACCGGTACCATCCAGGTTTAACTCTAAGATCGCACAGGTAAGCAGATCCGGATTGCCCGCTTCGGCCATCGGATTTAGCGTGTCAATCGCAACCACCACATTGGTGAAACTTTCACAGGCATTGTCCATATTAGTCACCGTAAGGGTATAGGTACCCGGAAGGTCAACTGTTGGGTCGAGCGTGGTACCACCACTGATAATATTACCGTCGAGGGTTGACCAATTATACTGATAATTAACCCCCATATCAGAGCCGTTTCCATCAATTTGTACAGATTGAACCGTACAGGTAATCGGGTCGTTGGCAACAGCTATGGCGCTCGGATAAACGGCATCCAACTGGACATTTACCTCAGAAAAGGCCGTACACCCATTATTTGTGTTGAATATTTCCAGCTGATAGGTACCGGGCAGGTCAATTTCCGGGTTTAGCGTATTTGCTCCGTTGACGATATTTCCATCAAGTGTGGTCCAGGTATAGGTAAATTCGGCACCCATACTTCCCGTTCCATTCAGATTGGTGGAGGTGATCATACAGTTTAACAGAGCATCTGCGCCTGCGTCAACAGTTGGGGCCTGAAAGTCTTCCGTAACATCAACTGTATTCACACTTTCACATCCGTTGATGGTGTTTGTTACCGTTAAGGTGTATGTGCCGATATTATCTACCGTTGGGATTTGGGTGTCATTTCCAGTCAGGATATTGCCATCCACTGTTGTCCATTGGTAAACGTATTCCGCACCAGCGGAAGAAGCCGAGCCATCCAACTGGATTTCCGGGAAGTAACAATTGAGTAATCCCGGTGCACCTGCAATTGCACTTGGTGCTACCTGATCCTGGTCAATAGTTACATCCGAACTGTTTATACAACCATTCTCGGTGTTTGTTACGGTCAACTGGTAGGTACCACCCGCATCAACAACCGGACTTGGCGTATCGGCTCCACTGTTGATGTTTCCATCCGCTGTGGTCCATTGATAAGTTACGGCAGCACCACCGGCGTCTGCGGTACCATCGAGGGTTAACATCTCATCAATACAATTAATAATGCCAGTCGGACCCGCATCCACAATTGGGAGTGCCACATCAGCAAGTACCTGAATGGTCTCACTGGATTGGCAGCCATTTTCATTGTTGATAATCGACAGGGTATAGGTTCCTGGCTGGTCTATCAGCGGATTGAATGTATCATCGTCCTGAACGATATTTCCATCGGCTGTATTCCAGGAAATACTAATATCAGGTAAGCCTCCTGCATTCCCGTCCAGGTTTATCATAGTGGTATTACAGGTCAGTAATTCTGGCGGGGTAATCCCCAATATCGGCGAAAGTGTATCCGGTGTTACCTGAAAGGTCGTGGTTGACATACAGAAACTAACCGTATCATTAATCAGCAGGGTATAGGACCCGGCCTGATCTACGATTGCTGTCAAATCATCCGGATTGCTAACGATATTCCCATCCGGAGTACTCCAGGTATAAACCAGATCCGGTCCAACCGTACTGCCCGATCCATCCAGGGTCACTGCCGGAAAGTCGCAATTGAATGGATTCGAAGCACTAATGATCGAAACCGGAACATCGGCATCCTGGGTTACGTCAACAGTCGAATTTGCCGAGCATTGATTCACCGTATCGGTCACCATCAGTGTATAGGTGCCCGCCAGGTCAACTGTGGGCGAAAGCGTCTGTCCGCCACCGGCAATGTTACCGTTGGCAGTTGTCCACTGATATACAAAGTTTGAGGTTTGTCCACTAGCCGAACCCAGCAACTGCACGTCCGTTACGGTGCAGGTAATCGAGCCGTCAGGGCCCGCGTCAATGACGGGAACATCCAGGTTCTGAATGACCGTGGTTTCTGCGGAGTCGAAACAATCATTCGATACATCGTACACCAAAAGTGTGTATGTGCCAGGCCCGTCAATTTCTGCCTGCGAACCATCTGTATTGGAGATGATATTCCCGTCAGGGGTGGACCAGGCATACGTTACTGTGGCGCCTATAGTGGAGGCACTACCATCCAGTATCAGGGTTGGATTTAAACAGCCCATTAAAACGGGTGGTACAATTTGTGAATTTATGATACTCACATTTTCTGTAACCACAACTGTATCGGTCGATACACAGGTATTATCGGTATTAAGTAAGGTCAAAACATAGGTGCCTGCTGCGTCAATCTGTGCGATGGTTGTTCCGGCGCCCGAAACGATATTCCCGTCAGCAGTTGACCAGTTATACGTAATGTTTCCACCTCCGTCTGAATTTGATCCATCAAGGGCAAGATCAACCACACTACATGTAAGTTGGCCATCCGGGCCCGCATCCGTTGCCGGAATAATCGCATCCTGGGTAACGGTGATTGAAGACATTTCCTCACAACCATTATCATCATTGGTAACGATGATTTCATAGGTTCCGGCTGCATCAATAGTTGGTTGCAGCGTGGTACTTCCGGAAACAAAATTACCGTCTGCCGTACTCCAGTTAAAACTTAGGTTTTGTCCGCCGCTTATATTTGCATTCAATTGGATTTCCTCCAATGTACAATTCAATTCATCTACCGGATCCAGCATAATCACCGGCGTATCGGCGCTAATATCTACTTGCACGGTCTCAGTCGTACTACAATTTGTCGTTTGATTTAAGACGGTTAGTTCGTAGGTGCCTGCAGCAGAAACAGTTGGATTTGGGCCATTCGCACCACTTACTATCTGCCCGTCTGCAGTTGTCCAGGTATAGGTGATATTTGGTCCGGAATCAGAATTGCTGGCGTCCAGCACCACTTCCGGAACTGTACATGAAACGGTTGCCGGCGGCTCGATAATGACTGTAGGGTTGACAATGTCGCCGCTTACTGTAACACTGGATTCTTCAGAACAGCCGCTGATATTATTCAGGATAGTGAGGGTGTAGGTACCCGCCTGGTCAACTTCCGGTAACAGGGTGTTTGATCCACTGACAATATTTCCATCCGGGGTAGTCCAGGTATAGGTAAAATCACCAACAGTGGAAGATCCGGATCCATTTATGGTAATACTTGGGTTGGAACAACTGATATCAATGGGCGGTACGATATTGACAACCGGGATGCTGACATCAATGTCAACTACAACCGAAGAGGTGTCCGTACATCCATTGGTACTATTTACGACGGTAAGGAAGTAGGTTCCTGATTGATCTACCACCGGCATAGTGGTTGTTTCGCCGGAAACGATATTCCCATCGCTGGTCATCCAGACATAAAAGAAATCTCCTCCACTTGTAGAGCCAGATGCATCAATGGTTACCTGTGAGTTTACACAATTAATAAACATATCCGGACCGGCATCAGCCAGTGGCGTGTTTTCGTCGAGTGTTACGATCGTTGAGGCGGTTGATTCACAACCGTTTGCCAGGTTGACAACCGTGATGGTGTAGGTGCCGGGGGCATCAATTATGGGCGATAGGGTAGTTGCGCCACTTACAATATTGCCATCTGGAGTTGTCCATTGATAGGAATAACCGGGGAAACCCTGGCTCGATCCAAATCCGAATAGCGGAAATTGGGGAACCGCGCAATTCAATTCAAGGGACGAACCAGCATCTGCGATCGGTGGCACCATATCTTCCATGACCACTATCGTTTGAGTAGAAGTACATAGAGTATTGGTGTTGGTGATTGTCAATTCGTATGTGCCTGCCTGATCAACAGTCGGCGTAGGTGTGGTGGCACCACTCACAATGTTTCCACCAACGGTTGTCCATTGATAAGAAAAGTTGGGCCCCGTACTTGATCCGGACGAATTGAGTTGAATCTCGGAAGTAGTACAGGTAATAGTCGGTGCGGGTGTAATATTAACTGCCGGGTTCGGTTCTATGGTAATTGTTGTACAAGTTTGTGTCGGATTAGGGAAACAGGCATTAGCAACGGATAGACATAACTGTGTTGTACCAGGCGAAAGCCAGGTAATTTCCGCAGAATTCCCATTTGAATTTACTGCTCCAAGCATCGGGGAAAGTTCCCAGCTGTAGATGGTAGCACCTTGCACAGGCGGTACGGTATAGGTTGCAATATCATTCATACATGCCGGAGTGGGTCCCGTAATGGTGCCGGGATTATCTGGTGCATTTCCCTGGGTGTTCCCCTCCAGTACATTCACAACATAATCACAAACGTCTCCACCACAACCGTCAATGACGACCCAATAAATTTCACCGATGATGAAGTTGTTGGATGACAATTGAAAGGCGTTAGTAGTACAACCGCATTGGGTATCCATAACGGGGCCTCCACATCCCTGATAAACACCAGCCTGGAGTCCTTGGGTAGGCGGTGCCTGCTGGCAATTAGAGGGAACTATCTCAAATGTAATCGTAGTCGAGCCTGCATAAAAGGCAAACCACTCATCGTTGTTGAGGGCATTTCCCGGACATCCCGGAAAGGTTTGTTGGATGTTGTTATTGTTGATGGTTGCACAATATCCATCGAGTGTCTCACAAAGTATAGGAGCATCCTGGCACATGTCTCCAGGCTCCGGAAACCCGGGAGGAGGGCATTGTGAAAAAAGTGGGAATGTGAGAACCGAGAGAAAAAATGTAAGTGCAAACAGTGTAGATGATTGCTTCATAATAACAGGTGGTTTTCTTTAAGATTCTATCAAGTGGTCGAATGATGCCCGAAAATAAAAATTTTATTCGGCCAGAGCTGTAAAGCAGCCGCTAAACGGCCGGAATATATTTTTAATTTTTAGTTTTTACAGCTTCAGCAAAATATCAAGTACATTCATTGCTTTAAATTGGAAATTACTAAGAGCCAAAGCTTCCTGTAGAAAGGATTTAAATGACTTTGGTCTTTTTGATGAATTCAAACATAATGACATGAAAAAGAATCTGTTAGGCATTGCTATACTGTTGCTTTTTGGCCTTGTCGGCCAGGCACAGACCCAGGATCTTGAGAACCTGCTTTTTGAGCTCCCGGATGTCCGATTTGAGCAGTTGGAATCACCGGACGCATCTAAATTGGTCTATCTGCTTCGAATCAAACAGCCGATCGATCATTCCGATCCAGGCAAAGGGTTTTTTTATCAGCGCGCCTTTCTGACCCATGTTGGTTTTGACCGGCCAACGGTTATGGCAACCGAAGGATATGACCGCAGCCGCAATCGTCCTTATGAACTGTCTCTCTTACTGGAAGCAAATCAAATTGATATCGAGCACCGGTATTTTGGGGAGAGTGTGCCGGATTCGATGGATTACCAATACCTCAATTTGAAACAAGCCACAGCTGATTTACATCATATAAATCAGCTTTTCCGTCAAATTTATACGGGCAAATGGGTTAGTACAGGAATCAGTAAGGGTGGCTCCACCACCATCTACTACCGGTATTATTATCCGGATGACGTAGATGTTAGTGTGCCCTATGTAGCACCTATAAACATTGCCTTTGAAGAGCCACGGATCTATCAGTTTTTAGACACCATTGGCTCGGATGAGTGCCGTGCTGCTATTTTGGCTTTTCAGCGAAGGATCCTTCAAAATCGGGTAGAAGTTTTACCGCTTTTGCATTTTTACAGCTTGGGAGCAGGACTGCACTTTACTTACCTGAGTGAGGAAGAAGCCTTTGAATATGCCGTACTGGAATATCCTTTTTCTTTCTGGCAGTATGGCCAGGATTGCGCCGGTATTCCGGATGAAAGTGTGCCGCTCCAGGAGGCTTTAGAATACCTGATCGGGGTATCCGGGGTGGATTTTTTTAGCGACGGCCCAATCAAATATTACGGTTCGCATTATTACCAATCTGCCACAGAAATGGGCTATTACGGCTATGAAACTGATGACTTCAAAGACCTGCTTCAGGCACTGCCTTTAAGTCCGCATCCCTATGCTGCCTTTATGCCGGATAAAATGCCTATTGAATTTGATGGCACGCTGCTGCGGGATGTCAATAAGTGGATTAAAAAAGAAGGCAATCACTTTATTTATATCAACGGAGCTATAGATACATGGTCTGCTTCGGCTGTACCGCCAACGGCAGGTCTGGATGCAGTCTGGTTTTTTCTGGAAGGAAAACATCACGCCAGTGCCCGCATTCAAAACATGACTCCGGAGGAACAACAAAAACTCATCACCACCCTGGAGAAGTGGTTGTCTATGGATATTGATGAGAGCCTGCTAAACAAAAAGTAAGCCGTTTTTTTAGGCACTTTAATTGGACATATATGACAAGGTCTTCCCTGGATTTTTCTGCCTCAGATTTTAGGCTGCTGCTCGATCAGGCAGTTGCTCTTGTGCTGGACCAATTTAAGGATCTGGATAACCACAAGGCCTACCATTTTTTTCCTCAAAAGGAACTGGCTTCCTGGTTTGATCAGCCTGTCCCTGTTAAAGGTATGGATGTCGCCAAGCTTCTGGAGGAAGTAAAACAGCAGGTATTAGATACTGCAACGGGCAACCTGGGGCCACACATGTATGCCTATGTCATGGCTGGTGGAACACAGGTGTCTATACTTGCTGAATTATTAGCCGCTACGGTTAATCAAAATGCAGGCAAGTGGCATCTGGCTCCTGCCATGAATGAAATTGAAAAGCGGGTAGTACAATGGGGGAGTGCGATGATTGGTTATGGGAAGGAAGTCGCTGGTGTACTTGTAAGTGGCGGCTCAGCAGCAAATCTTGCCGGATTAACCATCGCCCGGAATATTTTCTTCGAAAAACAAGGGGTGCGTACCAAGGGACTTTTTGGTATGCCCCCTTTTATCGTTTATGCTTCCAGCGAAGTGCACGGATGTGTAGATAAAAGTCTGGAGCAATTGGGAATCGGCACTAATAACCTGCGAAAGATCCAGACAAAATCTGATTTCACCATGGATTTGGGCGCTTTAGAAAAGCAAATTAACCTGGATCGGGCATCCGGATTCCTACCTTTCTGTATAATCGGAAATGCCGGTACTGTCAATACAGGAGCCATTGATGATCTGGAAGCCTTGGCTCTGCTGGCTCAAAAACAGGAATTGTGGTTTCATGTAGATGGGGCTTACGGCGGCCTCGCAGCGTCGCTGGATACGCTGAAAGCCAAATATAAAGGACTGGAACTGGCCGATTCTGTAGCAGTTGATTTTCATAAATGGCTCTACCAGCCCTTTGAAGCCGGCTGCATTATGGTCAAAGATTGGGATACCCTGCGCCGGGCTTATTTTAAAAAAGCAGATTACCTGGATACAGCATTTGAGCGGGATAAAGGCCGACTTGATTTTAATGAGCATCATTTTCAATTATCCCGAAATGCGAAGGGACTGAAAATTTGGATGAGCTTTAAGGCCTACGGCCTTTCGGCCTTTCAGGAAATGATTCAAAAAGACATTGATCTGGCCAGGTATTTAGCCGACCAGGTAGAAGAATCGCCGGATTTTGAATTACATGCTCGTTCTGATCTGGCAATTTGTTGTTTTCGCTATCGGGGGACACTCAGGGAACGTGAAGACATAGAACAACTGAATAAAGACCTGATCGCAGCCCTGGAAGAAGATGGACGGGTATTTATCACCGGTACTAAGTTGCATGGAGAATTTGTTTTACGTGCCTGTTTAATCAATCACCGCAAACAAAAACACACTGTTGATTATTTGTTGGAAGTGATACGGGACGTAGCAAAAACTTCTTGCACTACTTCGTAAGCATTTTCCATCATTAAACGGTGTCCGCTAATATTTGGGTGTAAACCATCATCCAAAAAGCAATCCTTCTTTAATTTGCACGCAAAGTCAATAAAGGGTAATCCCTCTTCCTGAGCAAAACGCATCAATTTATTCCGGAAAGTATGAATCCTGTTTTTAAGGTCACCTGGGTTTAAAAACACACTATTCAAATTGGATTTGTCTTCGGTAAAAAAGGGTGTAGGAATCCCAATAATAGACCCAATATTGTGAAAACGGGCATACCTGGTCATGGCCAGGATATTGGCCAAAATTTGCACATCCGGAAGATTTAACGACAGGTCATTTGTGCCACCCATAATAATGACCTGACTTGGGGCATGTGCAATAACCATGTTCTGAAAACGAGCCAGCATTCCTGTCGTAGTATCTCCGGAAATGCCACTGTTTATTACTTCGATGTTTAACGCTGAGGCCAGCAAATCGCTCCACCTGTAAGCGGGTACAATGCCGTAGCCATCGGTTAAACTATCTCCCATACAGACAATCTTTTCCATCATACCGCATTTTTAGTATAGCGAAGATCAAATTTTATCCGGAGAAAATGACATTCTTTTTCGGGAGTATTTAAAGCAGGCAGCAAGCACTTGTTAAGCAGTTGGTAAGTGTCCTTTCAGACTTGTTAATTTGACAGATTACCGGGACCTTAACACCTTAATAGAACCAGATACTATGAATCAATTAACCAAAAAAGATCGATACCTAAATTGCCGGCAATTATGCTTGTTGTTCTTATTAAGTATATTTCTTCCTGCCTGTTATGGGCAGGATAAGGCGGTATCCCAATCAACCAGCACTGAAGATGCATCCAAGATAATAAACAGACCTCCTGATGCACAAAATCCGGGAATTGATCCCTATTATCAATTTGTTCCGGAATTACAGGCTTATTACCTTCCTTCGGTGATCACCCGCGATATTGTGGAAGATCGGCAAGGCAACATCTGGTTTGCCACCTTTGGCGGCGTTTTCCGATATGATGGAGAAACATTTACGAATGTCTCGGAGGAAGTCGGACTTCCATATGTTCGCGTTTTTTCAATTTTGGAAGATCGGTCCGGGAAACTCTGGTTTGGCAGTGTAATCCAGGGTCTAAGCCGCTATGATCCGGACTCGGACAGCTATACAAAATTTACGGTTGAGGACGGACTAGCCGACAATTTTGTCAGCTCTATGATGGAAGATAACTCCGGCAATATCTGGTTTTGTACCGGGGCAGGAGTGAGTCAGTTTGATGGCGAAACGTTTACCAATTATACTAGCAAGGATGGGCTGGTAGATAATGCCGTACACGTACTTACTGTGGATGAAGCCGGGAGAATTTGGTTTGGAACTTCTGCTGGGGTTAGTTTTTTTGATGGCCATACGTTTACCGAATTTTTAAACGAGCAGGGATTAGCCTTCCAAAATGTACGGGCCATTTTGAAAGATAAGGCTGGCAACATCTGGATCGGCGGGAATGATGGTGTCTCCATTTATGATGGGAAATCAATTCGTGCTTTCACAAAAAAAGACGGATTGGCACAAACCTTTGTAGGCTTTATGGTTGAAGACAAAAACGGTGCTATTTGGTTAAGCCATGCAGAGCTTGGAGGTGGGGGAGTAAGTAGGTATGATGGAGGCAGCTTTTCAGCTTTCACAGAACCAGACGGACTTTGCAGCAATAATGTATATAGTATGTTGGCTACAAAGTCAGGTGCAATTTGGTTTGGGAGCCTTTCTTCCGGAGCATGCCGATACGATGGGATGTTTTTTTCTCCGTATTCAAAAGACGGGCTATTTAACCGCTTCAAGTATTAGATCGGGTACCTGTTCATTTTCAAAATTGTTACCTTGCCAGTTTTTGATTTTGCCTTTCTCAAAGGAGGGTAAAAGCATTACATGTTGCAAAGTACGATTCATGAAAAAATGGAAGCAAAAGGCGATTGTCCAAAAGGTAATTTCCTATCTGCCTTTTAGCCAAAAAATTAATTACCTGTTTCAGAGGTATGTTACGAAAGGCGTCAATCTATCGGAGGAATACTTTCTGGATCGACTTGGACATGCCAAAGAACATATCAAGGGCTATCAAAAAATAACCAACAACAAGGTCCCACAAAGTTGTCTGGAAATAGGCACAGGTTGGTATCCAATTGTACCGGTCAGTTTCTTTTTAACTGGAGCAGATATCATTTATTCGGTTGATATCGCCTTTTTAACATCAAAAGAACGATTGCAAACGACCTTTCAAAAATTTGTAGATTGTAATAAAGCGGGGCAATTAAAAGACTTTATTGATTTTATCCCCGAACGATTTGATGTTATTACATCTCTTATGGTCGATTATGATAAATATTCACTGAAGGATATTTTGGCGATGTTGAATATTACCTATCTAATAGAAGATGCCCGGCATCTTTCACTGGCAGATAATTCAATTAATTTGGTGAATTCAAATAATACTTTTGAACATATTTACCCTGAAATATTAATTCCGATTCTGAAAGAATTTAGGCGTGTGGTGAAAAAGCAAGGTGGGGTAATGTCGCACTTTATTGATATGTCTGATCACTTTGCACATTTTGATAAATCTATCAATATTTACAATTTTCTTCAATTTGATGATAAGCAGTGGCGTTGGATTGATAACTCCATTCAGCCGCAAAGTCGTATCCGGATTTACGACTACAAACAAATTTATTCAGACTTAAATATTCCTGTTTCAGAGGAGACTTTTAGACCAGGAAATATGAACGAGTTAAAGGCAATTCCTCTTTCTGAAAAATATACATCCAAGCCATTGGAGGAAACCGCCATTAGTCATTGCCACTTTATTTCGGATATGTCAACGGTGGGTTGATTAGTTTATAGTTTATGCCTTTTTGTTATTTAGAATATGATGTTTTCGTTTAGGTATAAGAATCTTAGCCTTATTGCAGGTCGTCAATTTTGACCTGTTGATTAGCATGGAAAATAGTACGCCCGATATTTTATCCGAGAAATTGCTACTGGCAGTGAAAATGCATCAGACAACATTTCCTTTTATTCAGAAATTACGGGAGTT
>JAGQWR010000126.1 GCA_020437105.1 Saprospiraceae bacterium | reverse complement strand
CGCTTCCACTTACATCTATAGTGATGGTAGTCTTTTCGATACGGGCATCTGCCATTTGACTGGCAACTGTTCTCTTCCAGATCAGATCGTAGAGTCTTTGCTCATTCCGATCGCTACCGGCTTCCATTACTGCCATGTCCGTTGGACGAATAGCTTCGTGAGCTTCCTGAGCACCTTTGGTTTTCTGGGTAAACTTTCTTGTTTCCGCGAATTCAGCTCCATATTGATCCGTGATGACCGATCGCGCCATGTTCAAAGCAGTATCTGACAAGTTCACACTGTCAGTTCTCATATACGTGATCTTACCACTTTCATACAGGCGCTGAGCAACCACCATGGTCTGGGAAACAGAGAATCCCAGTTTACGGGAAGCTTCCTGCTGAAGTGTTGATGTAGTAAATGGTGCAGCAGGTGATTTTTTAGCCGGTTTTTGCTCAAGGTCGCTTACAGTGAAATTAGCCGAGATGCAGTGTTGCAGGAAATCTCTGGCCTCTTCCAATGTCTCTAATCTCTTCGCAAGTTCTGCTTTGAAACTTCCAAATTCTGTATTGAAGATCGCAACTACGCGGTAGCTGCTTTTTGCGTTAAAATCAAGGATCTCTCTTTCTCTCTCAACTATCAATCGCACAGAAACAGATTGAACCCTTCCGGCAGAAAGTTTTCCTTTTACTTTTTTCCAAAGCAGCTCCGAGAGTTCAAATCCAACCAGTCGGTCGAGGATTCGGCGGGCCTGTTGGGCATCCACCAGATTCATATCGACTGTTCTGGGATTTTTTATGGCTTGCTGAATGGCTGGGGCGGTGATCTCGCGAAATACGATTCTTTTGGTCTTTTTTTCATCGAGGCCCAGGACTTGACACAGGTGCCAGGAAATGGCTTCTCCTTCCCGGTCCTCATCCGTTGCGAGCCATACCTCGTCAACTTTCTTGACCCAGCTCTTCAGCTCGGTCACCACTTTGGTTTTATCAGGTGTAACGATATACTTGGGCGTGAAGCCCGATTCAATGTCCACCGCTTTATCATTCTTTGGCAAATCCCGGACATGGCCATAGCTCGACTTCACCGTAAAATCCTTACCCAGAATTTTTTCGATGGTTTTGGCCTTGGCCGGTGATTCTACAATCAGCAAATTTTTACTCATTAACTCACAGTTTATTACTTCCTTTGAGTTGATACTCTTGGAAATACTTTCTCCAATCCCTTATCGTTTGACCTGTAAACACATCCCGAAATCTCATTTTTTGCAAAATTATCACCCGATTTTTTTGGTCGTGAAGAGCGGGATGCCCTGCAAATGTAAAAATTTTGGCCTATGTGGGTACTTTGGTTGCTTTTGCTTTTCCAAATAACCAGTTCCGGAAATTCTGAATCAAGCGTTTTTATGATCCGAAATTACTCTTTTGAGGACGGACCTGTTGGTTGTTGTCAGACACCTCCGGAATGGGTCAATTGCGGGGCCATGGAAGAAACTCCGCCAGATATACATTGCAATCAATGTAAAAATGCGTTTGGAGTCCAGATGAAGGCGCCACACGGGAAACAATTTTTGGCCCTGGTAGTTCGATCCAATGGGACGAAAGAATGTCTTCAACAGGAATTAAGCAGGCCACTCCTGCCCGATTCGATATATCGCCTCCAACTTTTTTTAGGGAGATCTGCTGTATTTAACAGCATGGACAGGAATACAAATGAAGCGGCTTCCTATGCCAGTTTAGCCGACTTGAAGATATATGGTATGACAGAGTCAGGGTTTGTAAAGGAGCTAAGCGTAATTCGTCCCTTTACGGGAGCTGATTGGACAGAATATTCTGTGCTGATAAAACCGGAAAAAGAAATTGACGTCCTGATTTTCGAAGCCGGTTATTTGGGCAGGCAGGATACGGAAGTGTACAACGGCCATATCCTCCTGGATTATATTCGACTGGAGTTAGTTTCAGGTTAGCTGCCGTCGTCCTTTGGGTCGCGCTTGCGGGTTTCTTCATAAATGATCTCCCCGCCTTTCTTTTTAGCCTCCTGCTCCAGTCGCGTTTTCTCCTGAAACTGATCAACCAATGCTTTAACATCGAGGGATTTTCGATGCAGGTTTCGGTGGTAAGTGATAATGACAAACCTGGCCATATCTTCCGGGTGGTAAATGCCTACTCCCCGAAGGAACTCTGACAAACGAGAGCCTCCATAGAATCCCCAGTTATGGGTAATCCAGCGGCCGAAACTAAAAAAAAGGATGTCTGCAGCCTGCTCTTCCGGAAGGGACATAAAATCCTTTTTGGAATCGGCATCGATCAACTTATTGAGTTGAATAAATGCATCACCCAGATCTTTCGGAATATAAACGCCATACAAATAGTCCTGTCGAATTCGCCATTTGTAGGTTTCTTCGTACTCAGAAAGTGTCTCTGCCGGTTTTTGAGCAGCCAGGAATTGCAATGAAAAAAGAAGTAACCCTATGGTTAGCAGGACAGGTTTTATCATTTGATATTACTTAAAACTGGTGGAAGATAAATTGGCCGGATGTTGGCAGCCTTTCTATTTTTGATTAAGTTATCCATTTCGTTTAACCTACACAAACTACGTTTTATTGCTATTTTTAATAAAAAATTTCTTGAAGCATGTCTTTTATCTCAACCTTAAGCAAAACAAACCTCTTGCTCCTGCTCCTGTTTTTAGGGGCCTGTCAGCCAGAATCCACACCTGTTCAACAGGAAGAGAAAACGTCTTATTCGCCGACAGGCAATGAGCTTTTTGCCCGGATCCCGGCCAGCGAAAGCGGAATCGACTTTGTAAATAAAATTACAGAAGATCACCAATTAAACATAATCACCAACTCCTACATGTACAATGGCGGTGGGGTGGCCGTGCTGGATGTCAATAAGGATGGCCTGCCCGACCTGTATTTTAGCAGTAGCCAGGAATCAAACAAGTTGTACCTGAATAAGGGCGGACTAAAGTTTGAGGACATTACCCAATCGGCCGGAGTCGCAGCCACCGGCGGTTTTAAAAGTGGTGTAAGTGCCGTGGATATTAATGCCGATGGCTGGATGGACCTTTATGTTTGCCGCACGGGCTTAACCGAGGGCCCCGAACGGGAAAACCTGCTGTTTATCAATCAGCAAGACGGAACTTTTACAGAGGAAGCTGCAGCCTACGGGCTCAATTCGGTCGCTGCTTCCAATCAGTCCAATTTCTTTGACTATGACCTCGACGGCGACCTGGATATGTACCTGCTGAATCACCCGGTCGATTTTAAACAGGTAAATAATGCCAATATCGAATTGGTGGACGGGAAACGCGTCCGAAAAGTAGATCTCCGGAATCCATTGGAATCCGACCGACTATTCCGCAATGACGGAAACGGCAAATTTACGGATGTGAGTGTAGCTGCCGGTATTGAAAACCGGGCCTTCGGACTGAGTGTCACCATTGCCGACATCAATGAAGACGGTTATCCAGACATCTTTGTGGGTAATGATTATATCGAGCCGGATATTTTATACATCAATCAACAGAACGGTACCTTTAAAGATCAGACCAATGATTATATCAGCCACATGAGTAACCATACCATGGGAGTCGATATTGCAGATTTTAATAATGATTTGCAGGACGACATCATTTCGCTGGATATGATCGCAGAAGATAACCGTCGGCAAAAACTCTTGATGACCACCATGGTACTTCAGCGGTACTCCACGCTGGTGGAATATGGATACGGGCATCAGGTCATGCGTAATGTATTGCAAATGAATACGGGCAACGGCTCCTTTTCTGAAATCGGTACTTTCTCCGGCATTTCCAATACCGACTGGAGTTGGAGTGCGCTGTTTGCCGATTTGGACAATGATGGGTGGAAGGATGTTTACATTACCAATGGTTACAGACGTGACGTAACCAACCTCGACTACCTGACTTACACCGTTGACAGTCTAAACAAATCAGGAGGAATCACAAAGGATCGTTTTCCGGATTTCAATAGCTTCCTGGATCTTATTCCTTCCGAGCGCCTTCAAAATTATGCCTTTCACAACAAGGGAGACCTGAGCTTTCAAAAGGTTAGCAATGAATGGGGATTCAGCGATCCTTCCTTCTCGAATGGGGCAGCCTATGCCGACCTTGACCGCGATGGAGACTTGGATCTGATTGTCAATAATATCGAAGATCCTGCCTTTATATATCAAAACCGAACCAGGGAGCAACAAGGCGGCAATTACCTTCAAATCCAGCTGGAGGGACCAGCAGGCAATACCACGGGCGTAGGTAGCCGTGTAGTCCTGGTAAACGGAGATCAAAAACAGGTTCAGTCCCTCACCCCTACCCGGGGGTTCTTCTCCTCCGTTCAACCCATCCTACACTTCGGATTAGGAACAGCCGCGCAGGTAGATCAGCTGCAAATTACCTGGCCGGATGGCAAAACGATGGTCCTTCGGGATATAAAAGCCAACCAGGAAATTACCCTAAAATACTCGGAGGCAAACGGAGAGAAAATTCAGTGGGATCAGGTTAAAACGGTTTCCCTCTTCCAAAAGATGAACTCGCCGGAGTTTCACCACCAGGAAGACAATTTTGAAGATTTTAATCGGGAACGCCTCTTGCCCCACAGACTTTCCCGCCTGGGCCCCTTCATTGCCGAGGGTGATGTAGATGGCAATGGGGAAACCGATTTTTTCGTGGGCAATGCCACCGGCCAAATCGGTGCTTTATTTCTTCAGCGTAATGGTGTTTTCAGCAAAAAAGCCGGACCATGGGAAAATAGTAGTCAGTATGAAGATATGGGCTGTTTGTTCTTCGATGCCGACGGTGACCAGGATTTAGACCTGTATATCGTAAGTGGAGGCAGCTCTAATCCGGCTAATTCTGACCGATACCAGGATCGCTTATTCTTAAATGATGGTCAGGCCGGTTTTAGCCTTGCGGCGAATGCACTCCCAAAAATGACCAGCAGCGGCTCCTGTGTTCAGGCACATGATTATGATGGCGACGGTGATTTAGATCTCTTTGTCGGTGGACGAGTTGTTCCCGGAGATTATCCGACGGCTCCGCGTAGTTATGTTTTGCAAAATACGAATGGAAAATTTGAAGATGTGACCGCACAGGTAGCTCCTGGCTTTCAACTGGCAGGGATGGTCACCGACATCCGATTTGGAGACCTGGATGGAGACAAGGTTTCTGAGATGGTGGTCGCAGGAGAATGGATGCCGATCCAGGTATATCATTGGAGTGATGGAAAATACAGCGAGACAGACCTGCCTGGAGTTCAAAATACGAATGGCTGGTGGAATTGCCTCAGCCTGTCTGATATTGATATGGATGGAGATCTGGATATCGCAGCCGGAAACCTCGGACTAAACAGTCGTATTCATGCTAATGCGAATGAACCGCTACGGATTTACACGACAGACTTTGACAATAACGGCAGCAATGATGCGATTATCACGTATCTCGAGAATGGTGTTGAATACCCCCTGGCACGCCGAGAAGCCCTGGTCAAACAACTCAGTATGATCAACCGGGAGTTTCTGTATTTTGAACCCTACTCTACAGCTTCTGTTCAGGAAATTTTTGATCCGATCAAACTTCAAAATGCGCAAAAGCTGGAAGCCAAAAGAATGGAAACCAGTGTATTTTTAAATTCGGGAGGCTCTTTTTCCAGTGCCACTTTGCCTGTACTTGCCCAAATTGCACCAGTCAATCATATCCTAATTGAAGATATGAATCAGGATGGTTTCCCGGATTTGTTGTTGGTTGGTAACGACTTTTCGGCAGATGTGGAGTCTGGTCGATATGATGCAAACCACGGTTTAATATTATTTGGTGACGGAACCGGTAATTTCAGAGCAGCCAGCAACCAGGAATCGGGCCTGAATCTGAAAGGAGAAGTACGCGATTTAGCACTTTTACCGGTGCAAGGTGGAAGAAAAATGCTGCTTATCGCTAATAATAACGACCTTCTGGAAGCTTACCTGTTAAAATAACTTCAAGGGGTCCTTAAATTTTTTATTTTTCAACTGCCTGTTAATCAGGTTTTTGTACTTTATTTTTCTAAAAATTAAGCAAACCGGGAACTCCTGCACCAAGGCAAGTGTTTCCGGTTTGGTTATTAGAGTTGCGCTGAATCGCTTTCTTTTTTACATTTGCGGAATGTATAGAGGTGGATTGTTTTATATACCAATTTAGCTCCAATATTTATTTAATTATTTTACTAAAATCGGGATAGGCCAAATATTATTCTACCCTACAATTGGTTTTAGAAACTAGAAAATCAAAATACACTTTTTATGGTCTGGACTTTGGAATTAATCCACTTTCTTGAAGATGCTCCCTGGCCTGCCAACCGGGACGAATTAATTGATTATTCAATTCGAACAGGTGCACCTAATCAGGTCGTTCAAAATTTACAGGAATTGGATGATGAAGGAGAGGACTATGAAGGCCTTGAAGACATCTGGCCTGATATTCCTCAAAAAGATGACTTCCTTTTTAACGAGGATGAGTACTAATTGAACCATTCTGAATGGTGCCCCCACCATGTTAATGGAAACACAAATTATCCCGAATTTTGGAGTGATCCGAAATTCGGGATTTTTATTTACCTGCCTGCTGTTTCCAATTCAAACTACCAGGTAAATGTCACAGTTTTAGAGCAAAAAAAATGTTCAAAAAAAAATACCTGCCAAATAAAAACAAACACAAATAACTGTATATCAATTACTTGAATTCATTTTCGTATCTTTCGTTTTGATAAAGGGGCATTTTTTGTGACAGGGATTTCTAAATCTCTTCGTAAATTAGACGATTCCTCATCAGGAGTAGCACTGGCTGACTTAACCTTCCATGAACATACAATGAAGAATCTAATTGAGATTTCGAAGATCGTCACGAAAAAAAAAGTCCGAAAAATTGAGATCTTTGATGACTACTCCCTACGAAACAAAAATAGCAAGTTTAACGAATTCTATGAGGCGCTGCAGGCCGACAAGTTTAAAAACGACCTGGATGCAGCCCGCTACCTATATGGTTGCAGCCCAACCGATGATAAATACCGGCAGTTAAAAAGCCGCTTTCGGAAAAGGTTGTTAAATACCCTCTTTTTTCTGGATGTCAATCTGCCTGCTGCCTCCAATTATGAGCGGGCATACTTTAGTTGTAATAAAGACTGGACACTTGTCAAGATTCTGATTTCTAATGAGGCTGAAATGACGGCTAGCTCCCTCGCCCGCCAGATTCTAACGACTGCCTTAAAATTTAAATTCGCCGATGTTATTGTCAATTGCTCCCGAATTCTGCGCCTGCATTGTTCTCAAATTGGCGATGAGAAAGGGTTTGAGGTGTATGACCAGCATATAAAGCAATATGCAAACATTCTGGATGCAGAGATTCGATCAGAAGAAATGTACCAGCGGGTAGTCATGGATTATTACAAACCACCTTCACAGACGGAAGGACTCCTCGAACGTATTGACACCTGCTCCGATGCATTGGTTGGTTTATCCGAAATATACAAATCACCCATCATCGATTACCACATGTACCTGGTATGGGTCTTGCGATATGAGATCATTTACGATTATGAACGCGTCCTGAAAATTTGCGATCAGGCACAGGTTTACATGGCTGAAAACCCGCAATACTATCAGGAATCCAAGTTGATATTCTTTCACCAAAAGCGCATTTCGGCCTATTTGCACTTACAGGATTTCAACAATGGAAAAGCCAGTGTCGAAAAACCCTTGAAGCTGTTTCGGGACGGTAGTGAGCCCTGGTATAAGTTTATGGAATACTATTTCCTGCTTGCCCTGCATACAGACCAATACGTGACAGCCTCCGCTGTTTTTCAAACGGCTACCGGTAATTCCCATTTTCGAAAATTGCCCACACAAACCCGGGATAAATGGCGCATTTTTGAAGTCTATCTCAATTATATCATAGAGGCTTTCGCGAAAGAAAAGCCAAACCTGGCCAGCCAACCCAGAAAAACATTTCGGATCAATGCATTCCTGGTAGATCCTATTCTATTTCCAAAAGAACAACGCATTTTTACTGTCCACATGGTGGTCGCTCAAATTCTCTTTTTACTCGAAAGGCGAAAATTCAAAGAAATCAACGACCGAATTGACCGACTTAGATCTTATGCCAATCGCCAGTTGAATAAGGAAACCAACTATCGGACAATTCAATTTATCCGCTTATTACAGCAATTATCCCGGGCAGAATTCATGGTGAATAACCTGTCTAATACCGATAAATATTACAACCGCCTGATTGAAACGCCCATGTTTTATCGAGGGCAGTCCCACGAGCTGGAAGTCATTCCATACGACAAATTGTGGAACCACATTATCCATACCCTGATGATAAGGAGACCCTAATTTGGCTTTAAGGATTCTAGGATGTATTTTGCGCCGTCAACAATTAAACCGTGTCAAAAATCACCATTTCTATTGACGGCCATTCCTCTTGTGGGAAAAGTACCTTAGCCAAAGACCTGGCTAAAGAACTACATTATGCCTATGTAGATTCCGGTGCCATGTACCGGGCCGTAACATTATTTTTTCTCGAAAATGATGTTGATCCAATTGATGCACCCATCGTACGAAACGCACTCGAAAACATTGAAATCCGATTCCAGGTTTTAGATGGACAAAACCACACGTTTCTAAACGGTGAAGATGTAGAGGATGAGATTCGGGAGATGTATGTTTCCGACTATGTAAGTCCGGTGGCAGCCATTCCAGCTGTGCGCCGCTCCCTGGTTCGCCAACAACGTGAAATGGGAAAAGCAGGTGGCATCGTAATGGATGGCCGCGATATCGGTACAGTGGTATTCCCGGGTGCGGAATTAAAAATATTCCTGACAGCTGATGTGGATATTCGCACCAGACGACGGTATGATGAACTGCGGGCAAAAGGCGTAGATATTGACCTCGCGCTTGTGAAACAAAATCTACTGGAACGCGATCACATTGATTCTAATCGGGCAGACAGCCCTCTGACCAAAGCAAAAGATGCTGTGGTCATTGATAATTCCTATCTCAATAGAACACAGCAACTCCAGCAAGCCTTAAAACTGGCAAAAGAACGCATTCGCCTTAGCGAATAAGCTGCACCCCGCCTTTATATACTTCGCTTACACCATCTTCAAAGCGCACTTCAATAAAGTAGGTATAAACGCCAGTTCCCATGCGTTGACCCCGAAAAGTACCGTCCCAGCCATGCGTCGGATCATTTGGCATAAAGCCGCCATCTGCAAAGACCAAATCCCCCCAACGGTCGAACACTTTGAAATCCAGTATATCGGTAACTCCCGGACCGGCAAATGGATAAAACAAATCATTTACCCCATCGCCGTCCGGACTAAAGCCATTCGGAATATAGATCAACCGGGCCTTGAGCACTTCTATAAATATTGATTCCCTGCTCTCACACCCACCTTCGTCAATGACGGTCAGGAAATACTCCGTACTCTCTACAGGACCAGCAACTACGGTCGGACAAAACGGACAATCCAACCCAAGGATCGGTTGCCACATATAGATCAGGGAGTCTGAAGAAAAGACCTGAGCCGGAATCAAAACAGTAGTTCCCAATTGAATAATGGTATCAGGCGGCAGGTTGATCAACAAGGGATCAGGTGCATCCAGCACTAATTCTTCGAGGTACACACAGCCAAACGCATCCTGGATATACAAGTCGTATAAGCCGGAGCTCAATCCGACAAATAAACTGTCTGTCTGGTAGGTCGATCCATCCAGGCTAAATTGCAATCCGGCACTGACCGGAACAATTTCAATCTGCCCATCCGAATCCCCCGGACAACTTACATCCAAAACTTTAATGCCATATCCGGGAAGTGGAAATTCACTGACATCAATAGAAGCTGCAGCCTCACAGCCATTCGCGTCGCTCACAGTTACAGCATAAGGCCCAGGAGCCAATCCGCTGGCAGTTGATCCGAAAATCCCGCCTTGCGACCAGTTAAACGTATAGGGCGCTAATCCGCCGGAAGGCGTAACGGTAACCGTGCCATCTTCTGCGCCGGCACAACTGGCCACCGCATCTAACTCTACAAACAAGGTCGGATTCAGAGAGACAGTAACCGTATGGGTAGAATCACAACCATTAGAACCAGCGAAAACTGTCGGAATAATCTGAGCAGAAAAAACCGGGACACCGTTCACCAGAACCGTATCACCCGGACAAAGCACAATGTCTTCAGCTGTTTGTGTTTCGAATAATTCTTCGACCACCACGATGATCGTCGAGTCACATCCCGCCTGATTCTGATAATTAAACTGGAATGTTTCTCCGGCATTGATCGGCACCCCGTTAAAGACAATGTTGCTGCCTTCACAGGCAGATGTATCAATAGTAGTAGTCGTGCTGTTGGTTCCGCTTAGGGAAACCGAAACGATAATAGTAGAATCGCAACCAGCCGAATTGGGGAATACAAAGGGCATGACATCCCCTACTTGCAATGTTACGCCATTGAAATCAAAAGTAGCACCACCGCAGATTGCGGTATCCAACTGAATCAGACTGGTATCCCCCACCTGAATCTGGATGGTATCTGCACTGACACAACCATCCGTTGTTGACCCGACCACGATATAAGTGATATCTGCAAGCGGGGTGATGACGGGATTTGGACAATCAGCGCAGGACAAATAGGTCGAAGGAGTCCAGATATAATTGTCAAATCCAGTTGCCTGAAACTGAATCGGCGCATCGCCAACACAATACAACAAATCAGGCCCCAGATCTAAATTTGTAAAAGGAATAACACTAATTACAACCGTATCAGAAAATACGTTTCCGCAGCTATCTACCACATCCACCCAATAGGTTCCGGGGAAGATGGCTGTAAACAAGGAATCGGAACTAAAGTCCTGCCAGAGATAGGAAGCATATCCACTCCCGGCATTAAAGGTGAATACGCCATTCTCGCAAACAGACTGATCGGGCCCCAGATCCAGGATATCAGTTGGGATCAGACAGCAACAATCATTTTGAATATCCGGATCGTCACAGTCAATTAAACCATCGCCATCATCGTCTATTCCGTTTCCACAAACTTCTGTACAAGCAAACAGATCTGAAAAATCAAAATAGGTCATGGTAGCGGGATAATTGACAACAGCCTCGATGATCGCACTGTCATAAGAGATGTCAAACTCCGGGTCGTATAGTCGGTAAATCTGGGTCGTATCTGCGCAAAAGTAGAGTGTGTCAGGGCAGGATTCAATCAGGTAATTGCCGACAACCTCGTTGCCCAACCAGATTTCAAGCGGGTAATCCGGACGGCAATCGCCGTTGCAATCCAGTGCATTGACCACAATTTCAACTTCCGAATAACGGGAAAGGAAATAATTGAACCCGTCAATCTGATCCGGGAAATTGCCCTGAGGATCTTCCAAAATAATATTGGGTTCTGCCTGAGTAGCCAAGTCTATATCCGATGGAATGAGATTTTGGGGCATCACATTATTGGGATCAGGGATCACGAAAAGAGCGGGTACATTTCGCTTATTGAAATACAAATTCCCGTCGAAGGAAGATTCAATGGAACCAATTCCATTCCAGGCGTCCAGGCAGGCAGCGTCTGATGTTTGGCAACCCAATCCGGAAACAGGATTGTAAATGCCGTTAGGGGGTGCCTGAATCTGAAGCCGCACCTGATAGGGACTTGCCTCCAGGTCGATTTGCGCTAAATAGGTGATATTTGAAAAACCTCCGGAAACATAACCACCGTTGGTTACGTACAAGAATCGGCCATTCGGACTAAATTCCAGTCCGGCGAGTTTTTTGCCAAAATTATTGAGAAACTGCAAGGGTAATGAGCCGTCTGCTGCCACGGTGCTCACTGCCGCTGTATAAGGCAGCACAGCCGACTGATCATTGGCGGTTCCATCTGCGACAAGCACCAGGTTTGCCCCTAAAATAGGTGTTACACTTACATTATTGAATGCCTGTGCATCGAAGATGAAGAAATCCTGGTAGCCGTTAAACTGGTTTCGATTACAAACGGCAATCAGGTCTTCTGTCGGACTCAGCTCAATGTGGGAACCGGCATGGGTCAAATTCCAGTAACTTGCATTTACATTTCCGGTATTGGCATCCCAGGTAATTCCGGTTTGGCTGATAATCCAGCGATCCAGAGAAATAACCGTAGAATTCTCCGCCCGGCGAGCCGCATAAAAATAATGCAGGTTGGGATCTCCCTGAACCGTTCTGGATACCGCCATTCCATCATTGTAGCGTTGCCCAACACCATTGCCGTCTGTCAGGAGAATATCGCGTTCCAATACCTCTAGTAAATCGCCAGTCAGACGGATGCGCGAATACAACATTCGACAGGCTCTGTAAGCACCGTTGTTGATCGGTGCCCCCACATCCGTGATCCACTCGTTGTAGAGGATGTACCATTCATTGGCGATGCCGGGCACCCGTACAACCTGAATTTCCTGTCCTGCGCGTACTGCATTAAGTCCGGGGCCATTGGCCGTGGTTCCTGTCAATAACTCGGTGCCATCCGGAGCGTAGATGTATAAATTATCCGGATTACTGGACCCCGTGTGTACCACGTAAAAAACGAGATCAGCACAACCATCAAAACCTGCACCGGAACTCCCGTTAGATCCTCCAATTCCATTTGGAATGGAGCCGACGGCCGGAGGTTCTGCTGTCCAGTTTACCGTAAGGATTTGTCCGCCTACAAAGGCCGTCATAGGCCAAACGGGCAATCCTGCCTGGGCATTACCTGTTAAACTAACCGTGATGACGTTTATGGCTGTAGTATCGGAGCAGGTGCCATCCGAGGCAACCAGCTGTACATCAAAATTGCCCAGAACATCAAACTGGTAATTAAAGCTGGTAGTTGTAGCCTCCAGTACCCCATCCAGATACCACTCGTAGGATGTTGCATTTTGGGAGTAATTGGTAAAAAATACTACTGTACCTGGTGTCACATCGTTGCTTGTAGCACCAAAATCCGCAACAACCGGGCAGCTTACCTCTATCGTGACGCTAAACACCTCATAACAATTCGGATCTGCGTTGGTGGCCACGAGTTCAATTACAAAAGTGCCCTCTACATTAAACGTATAATTGGCATTGGTAGTCGTGGCGAAAGAAACACCATCAATCAACCAATCATAGGTATTTGCGCCAACAGAGGTATTTGTAAAAGTGACATTTGTACCCGCATTGACCTGTATGGCGGAGGGGTTAAACGAACTGGTAATTGGCGAGAAGCAGGGATCATTACAGGCATCCGAATCCAATAGACTAAAACGTACTGTATTTATATGGAAGGCCATCCGATCAGTCTGATTCGCCGTAAAGGCATTATAACAGTTTAAGTCGGAGTAATCCATGTAGTTATTGATCATGTCATTCTGATCGCTCGGAAACCCGGAGTTGGCATCCGTGCTACAGGTATTGACCGGCGTGCCGCAGGGCACCCAGGCCGTCGATTGATCCGGCGGGGTATCACAAACCCGGTCACCGTCAAGCAAGCAGTCATTGTTTCCACAGCCGCCCTGAAACGTGTGATACAAGCCCAGGTAATGTCCCATTTCGTGCACCAGCACCGAAGAATTTGCTTCCGAACTTCCCAGAAAGGAAGCTTCCAGTACGATGCCATCGACATCCGATCCATGTGCTGAGGGGAAATAAGCATAGCCTGCGACACCGCAGCCATTAATGCTGCAGATCTCACCGACCACCCACACATTGATATAACTGGTAGGATCCCAGCGGATCAAATCCTTTACCAGCAGGTCTTCGGTATCCATGTTCATGTTAGTCAGCGAAGACTGCACATAATTCACGCCCGTCGTTACATTCCCGGAAGGGTCTTGTTTGGCCAGGCAAAACTCAACCTGCGTATTTACGCCCGTTCCCTGATCGTAATAATTGATATTCTCGTAAGCGTCATTGAGGTGATCGAGGGCAGCCAAAACCGTTGCAATCGGCAAATTTTCCGGGCCATTATTATGGATGACATGAAAAACGATCGGCAAGGTAAAATCGGCTTTTTCGTGTCCCTGTTCGGCATATTCGACCCAGGCTTTCTCGATGTCCTTTTCCAGATCCACTGCTTCCGGATGCAGGTTCAGGAAGGCTTCCTGTTGCTGCATGCTGCCACAAAAATCATCTCCGTTAATAAAAGTATCCTGAATATTTACCTCTTTTGGTGCCTGCAGGAGCAAGAGCATAAAAAAGGGCCAAAACAAGGACGGAAAAGTAAATCGGTTCATTTCAATTGTTTAAGTGACGGGTCAAGGGAAAGGATTACGCTTTTACGTATCCCTTCCCTTCACAGCTATTAACTTGCTACCTTATATCTTTTCCTGCTCCGACAACAACCGAAGCAGTACGCCATTTGTCCAACCAAAACCATCCTGAACGGGATATTCACCGCCACCGGCTTCGAGTTTCAGATTGGTAACGTCATATTTCTCCACCATCTTACCTGTACGCTTATAAACATTCACATTTAAGCTTACCCAGCGGCCTTTGATCTCATCCGCCAGCGCCTGATGGCCATATTTCCGTAGTCCGTCGATGGTGATCCACTGCAGTGGTGCCCAGCCATTTGGGTAATCCCATTGCTGACCACTTTCATTCAGGGTGCTCACTAATCCACCGTCTTTCATAAAATCGCTTTCGATTTTAGTGGCAACCTTGGCAGCCTGTTCTTCATTGGCCAGATGAAAATAAAGCGGAAAAGCGCCTGCCAAAGAGGGTACCTGTGTAACTGCTTTTCGTTCGAAATCATAATCCATAAAATACGCGCTGGCCGGATCCCAGCAATAACGGATCACAGCCTGTCTCCTTGTTTCTGCCAGTTCGCGGTAGTTTGCTGACATTTCTGCATCGCCTTTCAATTCATAGGCATCGGCCAGTGTCTGCTCCAGGTTATACATCAACGAATTCAAATCAACCGGAATGATCAGGGTCGTGCGAATGGTATTCAAATTAGCTGCATCGCCAAACCAGCGCGTACTAAAATCCCAACCGGATTCACAGGCTGCCCGGATATTACTGTAAACATCCTGTTCCATACGAGTTGAGGAAGCGGCTAATTCCACATCATCGCGGTACATTTCTTCCCGTGGTGCCGTAGATTTGTCAAAGTAGCGATTAAGGATGCTGCCATCTTCCAAACGTACAACGTGTTTTACAGCTCCTGGTCCATCCGGTAATTGCTCATAACCATCCATCCAGAAGGCATATTCTTTTTCCATCTGCGGCAGAAATTCAAGCAACATGGAAGGGTCTTTTGATTCCGCCAGCAGGCGTACCATGCCCGAGAAAAAGGGCGGTTGGGAGCGCGTCATAAAATAGGTGCGGTTACCGTTCGGAATAAACCCGACTTCATCAATCAGATAAGCAAAATTGCGAATCATGTTTTCCATCATATCGGCTTTTCCGACAGCTTGTAACCCGAGCATCGTGAAATACGAATCCCAGTAGTAGATCTCTCCAAACCGGCCACCAGGCACAATATAAGGGTGTGGCAAAGCCAACAAGGTGCTATTTGGATCCTGTGTATCTGCCTCGCGCGTCAACACCGGCCAAAGGGTATTGATATGCTCCTCCGCCGACAGGCTGGTATCACTCGAAAATCCGGAAGCATATTTCTTGGGTAAATCAAACCACTGCTCTACAAAAGAGGCCAGATTAAATCCATCCGCTGCCTTGGCGGTAGCATAAGCGGCCATAATTACCTCCGGACTGTCCTTCGCGGTGCAGTCCACAAATGTTTTTCCGTCCGGGAATACCTGTTCCATCTGGATTTGCTTAAAAAGTTCCCCATAAGCCTCCGCCGGCGATACAGCGGACGTTTTTTCTGATTGGGGATCGGGCGTTTCCGGAGTTGTAGGTTCGTTGTTGCAGGCTACGAGCCCCATGAGGCAAAAACACATGCCTGTTATTATCTTATTCATATAGATTTATTAAATAAATAGGTAGAAAATTAAAGTAGCTCTAATATAGGGAGATTAATGCGTTTGGAGGTAAGGGCTGCGCGCGGGCGAGGGGGCTAAGGTCTAGGGCCTTTGGCCTGGTCTAGCTTGCCTTTCGGCTTTGCGGTCTAAGGGCTGCGCCCGGTCGAGGGTCGAGGGTCGAAGGTCGAGGGTCGAGGGTCGAGGGTCGAAGGTCGAAGGAGGAGAGTCTATGTTTTAAACGCGTAAAAGCTTCGCGCAGCGAACCCAAAATAGACCAAAGCCGAAGGCAATAGACCCACCGGCGAAGCCGAATAGACCAAACCGTCAAAGGCGGAATAGACCAGCACAATGCTGAAGTCTTAATTTTGAATTCTGAATGAAACTTCACGATTCAAACGATTCAAACGCTTAAAACCCGAGCGCAGCGAGCCTAACCTGGCTGGCCGTAATCTCCAAATTCTGCGCCGTCTGTTTTAAAGCCTCCTCTAAAGTCATCGGACCAGGCGTGATAGAAAAAGCCGCCAGCAAACCGATTTTCCGGATCATTTCCGGATCGGCACCCAGGGAACCGCATAGACCAATTACCGGGATTTGCTGTTTGGCAGCCAGTGTACAAATGCCTTTTATTAGTTTACCGTGCAGGGTTTGTGCATCAATGCGGCCCTCTCCGGTGAAAATCAGATTTACACCTTGCAGGGCTTCTTCAAAACCACATAGGTCCATGACCAGCTCTACACCGGGACGGAGCCGTGCATTCAGGTAGGCCAGGCTGGCAGCGCCCATGCCTCCTGCCGCACCGGCGCCGGGAATGGAAGCGATGGTTTTGCCAAAATGTTTTTCTATTATTTGGGCATAGTGGATCATCCCTTTTTCGAGTAAAAGAACCTCCTCCGGACTGGCACCTTTCTGAGGGCCATAAGTATTTGAAGCGCCCCGCCCTCCGGTGAGTGGATTGTTTACATCACAGATAACCGAGACCTCCAATTGCTTTAAAGCGGAATGTACTCCCCGAGCATCAAGCTGATCAATAGCAGAAAGCGATGCCCCCACCGGGATCACCGGATTGCCGGATTTATCCAGAAATTTATAGCCCAGTGCGGTGGCCATACCTATGCCGCCATCGTTGGTGGCACTCCCGCCAATTGCCAGGATCAGCTTCTCACAGCCCCGGTCTGAAGCATCCTTGATCAACTCCCCTGTGCCGAGTGTGGTGGTTTGGGTCGCACGACGTTCTGTGGGCAAAAGCAATTGCAATCCGGAAGCCTGCGCCATCTCCACGATAGCCGTTTTGCCATCCGCCGAAAGGCCGTATTGCGCATCAATAACCCGAAAAAGGGGATCATGTACCTTTACGGAAATTCGTTGTCCTTGGAGGTGATGTAGCAGAATATCCATAGTGCCTTCTCCCCCATCGGCCAGCGGAAATGTGCGGATTTGATCCTGGGGCCGTACCCTTCGGATACCGGCAGCGATAGCGGCACAAACCGCCGTAGCTCCTAGTCCGTCTTTAAAACTGTCTGCTGCAATCAGGATATTCATAGCTTAGTAATAAATTGTATTTGTGGGATGCAGGTGCATTCATGCTCCAAGTCGAAATTTAAACAAACTCTTTGTAAACAGAATTTAGTACTGGATGTTATCTAGAATGCTAAGAAAGAAAATCATGAAAAGAACCTTACTGTTCAGCCTGCTCCTGGCGCTTTGTATGCCTGTTTTTCTCAGCGCCCAAACGGGTGTGGTGACCGGATACATTACAGACGCCTTTACCAATCAACCCATTGGTTTTGCCAATGTGATCATCCCGGGCACCGGATTCGGAACCATATCAGAAGATGACGGCAGTTATCGAATAGAAGGCGTCCCGCCAGGCCTGTATGATGTCCGGGCTTCTTTTGTTGGCTATACCGAAAAGACAGCTTATGAAATAGCGGTAACCAATTCCAAACCCGCTGTGGTCGATTTTAAACTGGAAGAATTTTCCAGCGAACTGGAAGAGGTGGTGGTCACAGCATCGCCCTTTAAAAAGACGGCCGAAAGTCCGGTATCGCTCCGCACGATCGGAGTGGCGGAGATCCAGCGGAATCCCGGTGGCAACCGGGATATCTCCAAGGTGGTCCAATCCCTCCCGGGTGTTACTACTGTTTCGAGCTTCCGCAATGACCTGATCATTCGGGGCGGTGCACCGAATGAAAATCGTTTTTATCTGGACGATGTGGAGGTACCCAATATCAATCACTTTGCTACACAGGGAGCAAGTGGCGGCCCTGTCGGACTGATCAATGTCAGCTTCATTCGGGAAGTTGATTTTTATAGTGGTGCCTTTCCGGCGAATCGGGGCAATGCCCTCAGTTCTGTATTTCAGTTCCAGCAGCGCGACGGGCGCGATGATCGGATGGGCGGGACCTTCATGGTAGGTGCCAGCGATGTCGGATTTAGCCTCGAAGGCCCTATTGGGGATCGAGTCACCTATCTGGTGTCAGCACGGAGATCTTATCTGCAATTTCTGTTTCAGGCATTGGAATTGCCTTTCCTGCCGACCTATAATGATGCCCAGTTTAAGATCAAGTTTAAAATCAATCCCAAGCACGAGTTGTACCTGATGGGACTTGGTGCCATTGATCAATTTGAATTGAATCTCGACGCGAATGATACCCCGGCACAGCAGTTTTTGCTAAACAACCTGCCCGTTTCCCCACAGTGGAATTACACGAACGGCCTGGTGTATAAATACTACCAGGATAATGGTTATTGGACCTTCGTGTTGAGCCGAAATATGCTCAATAATGAATCAAAAAAATATGCCGGAAACGATGAAAGCAGCGAGGACAATCTGCTCTTAGATTACAAATCACAGGAGATTGAAAACAAGCTGCGCATCGAGCGCACCGTGCGCCAGGGTGCCAACAAATGGCTATACGGCGGGGGCTACGAATTTGTAAAATACAACAACCGCACCTTCAACCGGATCTTCACGCCGGCGGGTCCGCAAACGATCGATTATCAATCGGACTTGGATTTCCATAAGTATTATGCCTTCGCCCAATTCAGTCGCAATTTCTTTCAGGATCGGCTGGTATTGTCGTTGGGAGTCCGGGCAGACGGTAACTCCTACTCCGATGACATGAATAACCCCTTAGACCAATTATCACCGCGTTTCTCCTTGTCGTATGCCCTTACGGAGCGCCTTTCGGCGAATTTTAATGTGGGCCGTTATTTCCAATTGCCGCCATACACTGTCATGGGTTATCAGGAAGGCGGGGTATATGTAAATCGGGAAAACAACCTGAAATTCATCCGCACAGATCACCTGGTTTTCGGACTGGAGTACAATACGAACACGAGTACGCGCTTTACGGTGGAGGGATATTACAAAAAGTATAACAACTACCCTTTTTTGATCCGCGACAGTCTGACACTGGCCAACCTGGGTGGCGACTTCGGCGTCATTGGAAACGAGCCCGTTGTATCCCGTTCCAAAGGCCAGACATATGGCGTGGAGTTTCTCGTACAACAGCGATTATATAAAGGCTTTTACGGCATTGCCGCCTACACCCTGGGCTGGAGTGCATTCGAAGACAAGGAAATGAAATATGTCCCATCCTCCTGGGATGCCCGCCACATCCTGAACCTGACTTTTGGTAAAAAATTCAAAGGCGATTGGGAGGCAGGAGTAAACTGGCGTTTCCAGACAGGCTTGCCTTATACGCCTTTCAGCGAAAGCTCCAGTTTGGTAAGCAGTTGGGATGTCAACAACCGTGCCCTACCCGATTACGACCAACTCAACACCCTCCGCACCGGATTTGCAAATACCCTTGATGTTCGGATCGATAAAAAATGGTATTTCGATAAATGGAGCATGAATATTTACATCGACGTCGAAAACGTACTGGCCACCGCAGTAGCTACGCCGGCACTCATTCTCGACCGCCCCAAAGATCAAAATGGCACACCGATTGGAGATGGGGTCATCATTAATCCGGATGCGCCCTACAATGAGCAGCGGTATCTTTTAAAAGAGGTTGATACTTCAACAGGTACGCCGATTCCGAGTTTGGGGATTATGATTGAGATTTAGGCCCTGCGGGCCGGTGATTTTGTGCCCTGATAGCTATCGGGGGTGGTCCTGTGGTCCTGTGGTCCTGTGGGTTAGTGGGTTAGTGGGATCGTTCTTCAGTGAGTTAGTGCCCTCAATAAAAATTAAAAATTCAGACTTAAGAATT
>JAGQWR010000125.1 GCA_020437105.1 Saprospiraceae bacterium | reverse complement strand
CTGTGGTTCTGTGGTCCTGTGGTCCTGTGGTCCTGTGGTTCTGTGATTCTGTGGGTTAGTGGGTTAGTGATCTCAATAAAAATTAAAAATTAAGACTTAAAAATTATCTATTGGGTTAGTATCGAATTCAAAATTCAGCATTAAAAATTCAACATTTTTATTAATTCCCATTGTGCATCAGTGATGGCATTAAAATCATAAACAGAAATTCCGGAGGCTCCATTTTCGATGGCGATATTGAAGGCTGTATTTAAGGGAATGCTGTCATTGAGGTGATCCGGTACAAAAAAGCCGGCGTATATTTCTGCTTCCTGGTGGGCCATGGCAGTTTTTCCTTCCCGGATACAATCGCCGATCCATTTTTTATCAGTACCGCCATAAAATCCATAATAGACCATCGGGAACACAAAGTCGAGGTCCCAGTTCCCCCAGTCTTGTTTGCAGATTCTCCGGGCGACAGTAGGAGAAGGGAAGGGGGATGCACTAATTTCCTTGCCAAGTGCATGTGCTCTATTGGCTAATTCATTGACAATTTCGTTTACCTGTTTGTATCTGAATGTACTCCAGTTTATATCAAAAGCTGGTTCGACCTGATTTCTGGGATCATAGCCATATTCAGCCATAAATTTTTCGATCATAAAAGGATGGTAGCCGTAATCCCATTCCGGATATTCTTTATCCTGAACGATGCCGTAATTGGGTTGTAGATTCTCCGGAAGGATCACATCTACGTAGCGGGTATAATCGCAACTAATCCCGTGCACTCCTTCAATGGATAATATTTCTTCTACCTGGGAATAAATAGCCTCCCGGACTTCCGGAATTGCCGGACAGAGAAATTTGTAATAATCAACATAGGCTTTTTTCTCCGCCAGAGAATAGCCTGCTCTGTTTACGCTGAGCCATTCAGGATGTTGATCGGCGATCTTATGGTTATTTAATATCCAGAGCCAGGCATGAAGTTCGATTCCATGTTTTTCTGCCAGTGGAACCACTTTTTTGTATCCTTCCACGCTGGCATTTAATAGAAGTCCGGTCATACCATGAGCCACCATTTTCTGCAGCATGGCATCATAATCCTTTTCTTCAGAATAGGTGTCCCAGCACCAGATATGCGGACGATCAACTGCTGTTTTGGATTTGAAGGTATCCTGTTTGGTCTCCACTGGGGGGCTGCTTTCTTCTATTGCGGGCTGGCAGGCTGGCACCAAAAACAGGAGTGAAAACAGGCTGAGGTGTGCTATTAATTTCATACTTAATTTTAGAATAAACCTTATTTATGTTGGAGTACGCCTTGTTCATCTATTTGAAGAATCGTGGTACATCCCTGTGCGCTTAAAATAAACTTAGTGCTAATAGCTTCCAGATCCATCACTTTCAGGAAGTGTGCTAAATTGTATTCTGATAAAGGCAGATCCAGGAGACGAGGTGCAAAGGAACCATGTGATTCCAGATAGATTTTTTGAGCAAAATAGACTTCGTACAGCGCCATTTTCAGATCAAAATCCAGGTCTTTTTTAAAGTCAACAGCCCCCGAGCCAACAGCTTCTTCCGCAAATTGAACATAACCCCAGGTCTCCGGGCGGTGCATATTGATGACCCATTGGGGTGACCAGGTCCAGTTGTATTCCGGAAGGGGTTGGCCACTTGGGTCTTTGCGTTTTTGGTATTTACCATCTACGATATCGAGATCATAATGCACCCGGGAATAGGATACGCGCCATTGTTCTCCGTTATTTGGCGGACCATTATGTGGGGCATATTCCTCCAGTACATTCCAGGGGATGGCGACCTCAACTGTCCACTTTTCATCCGTGTCGGTGGGATCATTCAGGGTACCAAATAATGCGACGGCAGATTGCAGGCCATTAATATCCCAGTGGTCAATAGCCGGCCCGCCTTCCCGATAAGGTTTAGGTAAGAGCAAATCCCAAACAGTGTTCAGGGCGTTCATTTCCAACTCATAATAGCCATGGCTGTCCCCGTCCGGGTCGATAAAAATCTCCATGTCTTTATCGTAGAAAATGACGGTGTCCCGCTGTGTTAATGTTGCCCAGAGATGTGGTTCCTCTAATTCTGCTGCGAAATAAAAGTAGTTGCTATCCCACAGCATTTTTACACGGGTCTTTTGGTAGGGCACGGGCTTTTTACTGCCTTCTATATCGACAAAATCAGCAGTCCATACAGCTTGGGACCAATCGGATTCATCCATTTTGCCATCAATCAGAATCGGACTATTAGCTTTATAACAAACATATCCCTCTGGGTGGGGGATGGGATAGTTGAGTTGTGCAACCAGGGCAACTTGTCCAAAAAATAGGCAAAAAAGCAGGGATAACAAGGTTTTTTTTGATTTCAAATTCAAGATTTATTTCCAAAATACAATCTCTGTCCGATGCCTGCAAGCTCTGTCCGATCGATTGCAAGCACGATCCGGTAACTTGGTGGCATTGTCCGATAAGAAGATGTCGGCAGCCCCCAACTTTGCGATATCAATTTTTTAACCCGATTTGTAAAAGGGTGCTTCGGCGCCAAAAAAAATTAAAAGATGAAAACGCAAAGATTTTTTTTCCTGACAGTTATGAGTTTGTTTATTTCGATGGGCTGGGCATTTTCCATAACCTCAAATACAGATCTCATCGTTCATTTAAAACAACAGACTCCGAACATGATTGATTTGCATGTAGCTAACCTACAAGAGGTACGTACAGAAATTGCTTTAACTGATCTGAATGGAAAAACATGGTATCAGGATTATGTAAAGGGGGAGGAAGGATTTGCCACCAGATTAAATCTGGAAGGCATGCCGGATGGTACCTATGTGTTGTACATCCGAAATAAAAATGCGGATTACATGCAGGCAATCGGAATAGAGGAAGCTACTGTTTTATTTTTTCAGGCTTTCGCCGAAAATGTAAATCAGGGTGTTTCCCCTGTTAAGGCATCCATTACAAATTCCCCGAAAGGGAACCTGATTACTTATGTGACCCTACCGGAAGCTGAAACCATTGGAGTGCAACTGGCAAATTTGAATAAAAAGGAGTTAAGCGTACAACTAAACAATTTAACCGGGACGCCTATCTGTTTGGATCAAATACGTGGCGAGTATGGTTATGCCAAAAAGTTTCGTTTAAGTGGGCTGGATAGTGATGTCTATTATCTGGTTATGGAGACAGCCGGAATTATTCAGATTCAGTTTTTTGAATTAAAAAAAGAAGGCGTTGTAACAGGTGCTTTGCAATACCTCGAAACCAATAAAAAGGCTTCAGAGCTGGTATTACAGAATTAATTAAAACCCTAAGAGGTTTAAGGTAGTCGAAGCCCCCCGGGGAATGATCCGGGGGGTGTTTCATACAGTAAGGTGGATTAAATCTGCCTTACTTTTTTACTTAATTTGTATATTACTTTATATGAAACGATTCGCCCGGATAGCCATTTTATTTTTGTTATTCTCTGTTTGGTGTTGTTCGCTTTCACAGGCGCAGGAGGCATCCACCAGGTCTTTCCGCTTTGAGCTTTTTGATTTACCAAATGGAGAATCCGGAAATCATGTGCAAAGTATTGCACAGGATTCGGTTGGCTTTATGTGGTTTGCTTCCCAATTTGGTTTACACCGATGGGATGGTTATCAGTTTAAAACCTATCTCAATGATCCGCTTGATCCACGTTCTATTTCATCGAGTTATGTAGAATACCTGTATGTAGCTAAAGACGGCACCTTGTGGTTGGGCACCTGGGGTGGTGGATTGAGTGCCTTTGATCAAAAAACAGAAGTTTTCACGAATTATCACCACGAACAGGGTAACCCTGAAAGTCTGAGCGATGATTTTATATCAGAAATAACGGAGGATGGGCAGGGCTATCTTTGGGTCGCAACACAACATGGATTGAGTCGATTAGATCGGAAGACCGGAAAGTTTAAACAGTTCTTTAACGATCCAAACGATCCATCCAGCATTAGTTACAATATATGTCGTTCGATCTATCTGGACTCTGAGGAAACGCTTTGGATTGGTACCGGGTGGGCCTGGGATTCAGACAATAAAGGCGGCTTAAACCGGTATGATCCAAAGACAGAATCTTTTACCCGATATATCCGGATAGCCAATGATCAAAGGAGTCTGAGTTCTAATAAAATTACGGATATTTTTGAGGATTCGAGGGGCAACTTCTGGATTTGCACGGGCGGAGACGGCTTACACCTGATGGATCGAAAATCAGGCACTTTTACCCGTTTGGAAAATAAACCAGGTCGGGAAGGACAGATTAGCAGTCCCTGGTTGGGCAACATACCCGAGGCCCACACAAAATTTATTTTTGAAGACCAGGATCAAAAGTTATGGATTGGAGCCTGGCTTGGGGGTATAAAATATTACGACCCGGAAACAGGGGAGATTCAACTTTTTTCTCAGGGGTCCAGTGCCAATAGTATTCCTGATAATAATGTTTGGAATATGTTTCAAACAAATGAGGGCACCCTGTGGGGCTGGACCGCCGGAACAGAAAATGCCCGGGTGTTTAAAATCATTCGGGAGGAATCGGTCTTCGATTATTTTAATCTGAAATTGAGTGGGGTTTCTCAGGCTTTTTGTTATCAGAATGACCGCTACCTGTGGTTTAGTACAAACAACGACGGGCTACAGCGGCTTGATCTGGATACAGGGGATCACCTTATTTATCGGGATGACCCACAGAATCCCAAAGCCGAAAATGGATTTAGTGATTTAGAAGATTATGTAGCAATTAAGGAACGCATTTTTGATAATATAAGCCACATCGTTTTAGATCAGGCAGGTAATTTATGGCTCGGGAAAAGATGGGATAGCGTAAAGTATGGGTTGATGCGTCTAAATCCTGATACAGGCGAATTAATGTCCTATAAGCGGGAACCTGGCAAGCCCGGGAGTTTATCATCTAATCAGGTGACCGACATCAAAATGGATGAAGCGGGTCGAATATGGGTAGCTACCGGAGATGGGGTGTTAAATCTTTTTGATGCTGCTTCGAATTCCTTCAAGAAATATGAAATGCCACTTGGAGTTGATGAGGCACATTGGGAGAATGTAATTTCCAGAATTTCGGTTAATCCGGCCGGTGAAATTTGGGTGTCCGGAGTAAGTAATAAAGAGCCTGAGATTCCTTTGTTTTTATTGCGATTTGATCCCACATTAGAAATGTTTCAAACTTTTGAAGTTAAGGAACATAGAAATGGAGATTTGTGGGTGTTAGGGGTGGAAGAAGACGTCTCTGGAAATATTTGGCTGGCGACCAACAACGAATTACAAAAAATAAACACCCAAACAGGTGTGGTCAAATTTTATTCTCCTCAGGAATTCCACACTTCCATGTTTCAGGGGATTCTGATGGATGATAACGGGTTGATTTGGTTAACGGGTGATCGATTAATTGCCTTTGATCCTACAAATGAAACGAGTTTTTCTTACGGTACAATTGCAGGTATCAAATTGGTGTCTTTTTTTTATTGTTCTATTTATAAAGCGTCGAGTGGGCACATATTTTTTGGCGGCAAGAATGGATTTCAGGTTTTTGATCCAAACGAACTTCGAGCCAGAGCAAATGGGAAAGCGCCGGAAATTATCATTACTGATTTTAAATTGCTGGACAGAAAAGAAGATGATTTTCTGACCAATCAGGAATATTTCAATTCAGAATCGGCAATCCAGTTAAAATATGACCAGAATGTTTTTGCTTTCCGTTTTGCCGTGCTGGATTTCCAACAACCGGGCAATAATATCCATGAATTTCAACTTGTAGGCTATGATAATTACTGGCGGAAAGCTGGAGTAGAGCCCATCGCTACTTATATAAAAGTACCACCGGGTGAATACCTGTTTCGGGTACGTGCAGCCAATCACCGGGGCGTTTGGGGCAGTACAAAATCGATTCGGGTCATAATCTCTCCGCCCTGGTGGAAAACATGGTGGGCATATACGGTTTACGGGGTGCTTATCATTAGCCTGGTTTATGGTGTTTATCAATTTCAATTAAGGCGCAGTTTAGACAAGGAGGAAGCACGCCGCTTGCGCGAATTAGATAGTGTGAAAACACAACTTTATACAAACATTACGCATGAGTTTAGAACGCCTCTAACTGTAATACTTGGAATGGCCAGGCAGGTGATCAGTCAGCCAAAAGAACATTTTAGGGAAGGCATGGACATGATTGTTCGAAATGGAGAAAGCCTGCTTTCATTGGTCAACCAGATGCTGGATTTGTCCAAACTGGAAAGCGGACGAATGGCGCTGCATCTTAAACAGGGAGAAATCGTTTCCTTTTTAAAATACCTGGTAGAAAGTTTTCATTCATTCGCGGAAAGCAAGCAGGTACGAATGCACTTTTTATCTGAAGTGGACGAGTTGACGATGGACTTTGATTCGGAAAAATTGCAGCAAATTGTGCTGAATTTAATATCAAATGCGGTCAAATTTACGCCTGCCGGCGGAGATGTTTATTTCTCTCTTAGTCAACAAGCTGCATTGTCTCCTTCCCCTCAAAATGTAGGGGCATCTACTCTTTTAATAAAAGTAAAGGACAACGGCAAAGGCATTCCGGAAGAAGATATCCTGCATATTTTTGATCGATTTTACCAGGTTGATGTGACAAATACACGAGAGAGTGGCGGCTCTGGAATCGGCCTTTCTCTGACCAAGGAACTGGTAAAATTAATGGATGGCGAAATTCATGTAAAAAGCCGGGAAGGGCATGGGGCCGAGTTTAGTGTTATTATTCCTGTGCTGCAGGCAGTTGAAACCAGAAAATTAAAGACTGTCGAAGATGTTTTGCATTTGCAGGCTCCTCCATCGCGGGCAATACCGGCACCAGTTGCGTTGGAGTCGAGGGAGGATACCAACACAGAACAGATTTCGGCTGCAACGATTCTCATCATGGAAGATAATCCGGATGTGGTGCAATATCTTTCATCCTGTTTGGCTGGGGATTATCGTTTAAATATTGCAACAGATGGCCAGGAGGGAATTGATATAGCTCTGGAAACGATTCCGGATTTGATAATTTCTGATATTATGATGCCGCAGAAGGACGGTTTCGAGGTTTGTGAGATTCTTAAGAATGAAGAACGGACGAGCCACATCCCCATCATTATGCTGACGGCCAAGGCAGATATCGAAAGTAAACTGGAAGGCTTAGAGCGAGGCGCAGATGCATATCTTGAAAAACCTTTTCATAAAGAGGAATTATTAGTTCGGATCAAAAAATTACTGGAGCTGCGCCAAAAATTGCAAACCTATTACCGAGGTGCAGCCGGATTAAATGATTCATCGGAGTGGATACAGGATATCCCTGATGTTAAGCAGGTAGAAGATAAATTCGTGCTAAAGGTTCGGGAACTCGTTTTGGAGCATCTGGATAATTTCGAATTTACCGTTGAGCAATTATGCCGGGAAATCGGAATGAGTAATTCTCAATTGCACCGAAAGCTAACCGCTGTGACAGGATTATCAGCTACCCGTTTTATTCGTTATGTGCGATTAAATAAGGCTAAAGAATTTTTGGTTGATACAGAATATTCCATTACAGCAATTGCCTTCGACTGCGGATTTAATGATCCCAGTTATTTTGGCAGAGTATTTAAAAAAGAATTTGGCGTCACTGCTTTAGAATGGCGCAATAGTATGTTGAAGGAATCGTAGGTTATTCTTTTTACTGGTGTGCCTCCATATAATCCATGGCCAAGTTGCAGAGAGTCTGGATACCGAGTTTCATCCCGCTTTCATCCACGTAAAAGTCTGGAGTATGGTGAGGAGCTGCATCATAAACATTGCTTCCTTTTGGCATGCCACCCAGAAAAAAGAACAGGCCGGGTACTTCACGGGCGTAAAAAGAAAAATCTTCTGCTCCGGTGATTGCCGGACGCAGCAACACGTTTTCCTCTCCGGCTACCTTATATAACGTCGGGAGCATTTGTCGGGTCAATTCCAGGTTGTTGAAAGTGACCGGATACCCGATCTGGATATCTACTTCTGCTTCAGCGCCAAAGCTTTCGGCAATATTAATAGCTGTACGCCTGATATCCGCATGTAGTTTTACCTGCATGGCCGTATCAAGTGTTCGGATGGTACCGATCATTTCGACCTCTTCGGGGATAATATTATTCCGAACCCCGCCCTGGATTTTTCCAATGCTAATCACTGCTGCTTCCTTGGTCAGATCTGTTTGACGGGCAATAATTAGTTGTAATCCGAGCATGATTTCAGCGGAAACGATAATTGGATCAACTCCATCCCAGGGGCGCGAACCATGGGTTTGTTTTCCCTTTACTTTGATAACCAGTCGATCAGCAGCTGCTAAAGCACCGCCAGGTTTATATCTGATTTTACCTACTTCCAGGGTAGAACTGATATGTAGGCCAAAGATGACATCCACCAGCGGATCATCCAGTACGCCCTCTTTTACCATCAGTTCTGCTCCTCCTTCTTCCCCAGGAGGAGCTCCTTCTTCTGCTGGTTGGAAAATGAAAACGATCGTACCTTTTAATTGATCCTGCATCCCGGAAAGCACTTCAGCCACACCCATCAATATAGCAACATGGGTATCATGGCCACAAGCATGCATGACACCAACCTCCTGTCCGAGGTAGGTGTCGCGTACCTTGGAGGCAAAGGGCAGGTTTCCCCGTTCGGTTACAGGCAGGGCATCCATATCTGCCCGTAGTGCGACTACCGGGCCTGGGAGTCCGCCCTTTAAAATACCAACTACGCCGGTAAAAGCTACTTCCTGTCGAACTTCTATTCCCAGGCTGTTTAGATGAGTGGCTATTTTTTTGGCAGTTTCAAACTCTCTGTTTGAAAGCTCCGGATGTTCGTGCAAGTCGCGGCGCCAGTCGATTACTTTCGATTCGACCGAGTCGATTCGGTCGTTTAATGATTGTGCACTGACCTGGAAAGCCGTTAGCTGAGTGAGGATGAACAGCACAATTACCTTGTAATTACCCATGATCTAGGAGTTGATTCCGTCCAAATTACAAAAAAGTGCTGTCTTGATACGATGCTGGTTACCGCTCTAGCGAAAGCTCTGAATAAAAGTGATTCCCATAGCAATCCCGATTACAATAAATACAATAGAAATACCGCGGATCATCTTTGTCCTGGAAATTTTCCCTTGGAGCGCCGGGCCTAATTGGCCGCCAATTAACACTCCGGGGATGGTATATATGACCAAATGCCAGGGAATTGCCTGGGCTCCGCCCTCATTTATTAATATATAGATATGCGTACCGGATGCAAACAGAAAAGTCAAACTGACAACTATGACAGAGGTTGCTGCCGCTACCGGAACAGGGAATTTCCCTCCTTTGATTAACTGCGGCATGACCATTTCTCCGATACCGGTTGATAATAACCCGGTTAAAAAGCCACCGGCAATGGTCGGTATTTTTTGGATGGAATAGGGGAAATAGGAATACATTTTGCCGTCGCTGGATACCTTGGTTTTTGAATTTGGGGTTTCTGCGCTTGCAACCGTTAAAGATTCTGAACCTGCGATGTCCTTTTTTAGCAGGATCCAGGCCAACACGAGCATCAATGCTCCGTATAAACCCCGGATGTAATTTTCGTCGATCATCGGACAAATAAGGGCACCCAATATGGCCAGTGGAATGGAAAATCTAAGGAATTTCCATCCTTGATCAAAATCGATTAACTTTTTTCGGAAATACCCTACAAAGCCGGATGCAAACCCAAATGTGCAGGTAATCAGGGCAGCAGCAATGGCTGTCACCGGACTGGCAAGCTCATACTCATTCCCCAGAATGGGAAGCACCAGCAGAAAAAAGGGCATAAATAAAGCAGCCCCGGCGATACCACTTAACATGGCAATAGTTGCAACCAGGATGCCAATGGGAAACATGAACCAGTAGAGTGTCAAATCCATGCGAAAAGATAGAAATTGCCTTTAATAGTTTGTGGTTTTGCTAGTAAATAATTTTTTGTCCTGACGTTTGCCCTGTTGGTTAATGGGAGCATTAATGAATATTTACATATAAACCCAAACCACTTCGTTTCGGGTATAAACCACTTCCGCTACGGTATAGGTATGGTTTTAAACAATGTGAAACGGATAAAAAAGTGCGTTTTATTCTGCCATATGAATTGATAACCAGTCAGTGTTGAATAAATTGCTCTGTAGTACCCATGCTTTATGGTTTTCCTTTAAATCATTTAAGTTGTTAATGATCGAAGGGATTATTTCTTTTGCCCATTTTTTTATCTTGTCTTTCTCAAATGAGGAGAGGTGTGTGAAAATTTCTTCCTTGCTTAATAGATCCTGGTTTTTACTTAGTCCATGAATAAAGAAAGAAGTTCTAAAATAGTCCAGCTTACTTTTGGATCCAAGTATCTGATCGTTTAAATAATTATCTGATCCGGATACAAAAAGATTATGGATAGGATCATAATCCATATTTAAAAGTAAATAGCATCCTAAGAATAATAATCTGCCATGTATCCGATTTTGAAAAATGAGCATGTTGCCCGGAGTAGAATCTTTTAATGTTTTTTGGTATTCTCGTTTTAATTTAAGCTCGTTTTGGAGTTTATATAAACATTTTTGCTTCTCTTCAGAATATTCGCCAGGGAATTGTCTTCCTAAAAGTGTATAAAAATGTAATGATGTAAGTTCGTTAAATGATTTGTCAAGTTCCTTTTCCAGCGTTTCATTTAATGAATTTGGAGAAGAAAAATAATTATCGTAATAGTTTTTTAGGGGTAAATGATGTTTGTAATTTGGGTTACTGTTCTTCCATCTGTTTGCATTTACCTTTAATGGGTAATAGTAGTCTATTCCTTTTGAATGTTCAAAAGAAACCTCAGGTTCTTTAAATGGGTACCCATTGCCAATAATGTTTGTTGGGTTGTAGTGGTTTTCATATCCACGGATGTCAATAATTGATTGATCCATAACAGAATGAATGAGGTAGTATTCAGATGGCTGTAAATTTGTGAATCCTTTGTAATTATATTTTGCGGCGGGGAGGAATTTTTGAAGTAACCCATCCTGACCAGGTCTTCGAATCGTATAGCCAATTAACCCAAAAACATAATAAGCTTTAATAATATCCGGATCAAATCGGGGGAGTTCTTCTTGTTTGATGTAATTGGTTGAAAGCAACTTAATGAATTTTTCAAGCTGGATTTTGTCAAAATGCGGTATGATCTCATCCTGGTACCAATCAAAAAAATCTCTACTAGCTAAGTTTACAACTTCACTTATACGGTTTAATTTTTCTTCAATATCCCATTTGTAGTAATTTGGAGCGGAAATTACCTTGTCGTTTAATTCTTGCAGTAAAATGACTATCTCACGTGGCCTGCCAAAAGTGTGCCTGTATAGATAGTCGAAAGGGTTTTCATTTCGTTTTTCTTTGGTGACTGTATCTATGATGAATGGGTGTGGACGTTCTTTAAACCCCAGAAACTTTTCAAGTAGGTACGGTTTTTTGGGATCTACTTTCCCCACTTTCATTTCCTGGAGCTTTAACTCTAGAATTTCATTAATTTCTGTTTTACTGTATTCCAGTTTAGTCGTATAATTTTCAATATTTGATCGAAGTGGTCCAGGTAATAATTCAAATGCTTCACGTCTGCAAGTAGCAAATATTTTAATATGACTTAAGTCACAATTTAGGTCGTATGCTGCAGAAAGTAATCCAATCTGGGCATTTACCCATAGTTCTGCGGTAGGAGAGTTTCGTCCTTTATAAAAGTTGTCACTGTGATGATAATTTCTTAGAATCCGGTCAAATGCCTGGTCAACATTGTCAATAAAAATGGCTACCCCGCTTTGGATTTTGCCAACATCGTTCATTAAGAACTGTTCGTAATATTCCAATGTTTTAAATATCTCCTCCCTTGAGGACAGGAGGTTTTGTAGTAATGAAGTGATTCGCAGAGAGTTGGTAAGTAAAGGTCTAACTTCTTTGGAGACCTCTGTGAGGTCTGCAGTTTTTAGTGCGATAATCCTTAAACAGTATCTCCAAATTCTCTCCCACAGATCAAGGCTTTTAAATTTCAACAATTCATCTTTTGAAAAGGAGGGAGGCGAAGCGGTTAAATATTCTACTAATTCATTAGAATTGGCATTAAATTTCATTCCGGGTTTTTGGCGATACAAATGGCTTTTTTGCCGGAGTAGTGTTGTTTTTCCAATTCCTTTTGGCCCTACCAGAAAGAATATTTCATCTCTTTCTGTTGTCCCTAAATAACGTTTAATAGCCTCGTTTATATAAAGGGAGTTCTGGGGGTTGTCAACCGGAAGGAATTGTCTTCCATCTGAAATTAGCTTCATGAGGTTAGGGTTTAAGAGTATGCTGGGGATTTATACCCGAATCAAAGTGGTTTGGGCTTTTTATCTTTTTATTTTCCGCCCTACTTCGTTAAAACCACGATAGCTGTCGGGGTTTGCCTGTGCCTGCCTTACGCGAGCAAGGCAGGTTTCCTTCAAGGGCCAAATTCCCTGGCCTACTCTAACTAAATGCTTATTACTAAAGGTGCCATGTGCAAGCCTAAAGTTAATGAAATGTTCTGAAAAGTTAGCTGGCCAGGAAGGTCGGTTATCTGAATAAATTGCTGTGAGAAGTTGAGGGAATCACCAGTAGTCAACAAATTGCTGTTAGAATTTAATATTCATTACCATTATTCAATTACTGTTGAGTGTGGGTGTGATTTATCTTTTAACCTCAATGATATATGATGAAACTATTGAAATTTATCGTTTTAGGGGCTTTAATTGGACTGATTTACTTTCATGCTTCAACATTTACTTCTGAAGAATGTGGGCTTGGAAGTGAAGTTCAAATTAAAGATTTGAAAGCCAATTCCTCTATATACAATAAGAAAATTGTTACGCTCGAAGGTGTTGTTACCAGCACTTTTAATACCCCCTTACTGAAGGTTTACCTGTTGGAAGGATTCACAGGTGAAGCTATCGTTGTGAAGATCAGGTTTGGCCAATTTCTACCTAAAAAAGGTAGCAGCTTGGTTGTTTGCGGTGAATTAACAGAGTTGTTTAATCTGGATGAAGCATTTAAATCAGTAACTGTTGTTGAGTTGGATAGGTCTGTAGAAGGCACTGTTCATAGTTTGGATGATTTAGATGATTTAATATTTACACAAAAACATTCTGTACCAATTAATGATTATTGATTAAATGAATAGACATGGTTATTTTAATCCTTTTTTCAGTTGGGTTGATTTTTCTGTTGTTTTTTTCACTTGGGTCCCAACCTGCTGGCTTTGGAGAGCAGTTTGAAGTAAAGAGACGTGACCAGAAAATCAATCAGTTATACAAAAAACAGAATGAGTTTCTAAAAGAATCTTTGGATGACTCTAGAGCGGCTGTAAGAAATTTGTCTAAAAAAATTCAACACCTTGAAAGCAGGCAAGATTTGGCTAAACGTGATCATGCTTCCGAAATTCAGAAAGTAAAGCAGGAGTATTCACTTAAAAAACTTAAATCTCGAAATATTCGTGCGTTTATTTCGATTGCTGTAACTGTTGCCTTGGGCTTGTTGACAGGAGATGGGCAACTTGTAGGTATCGTTGGATTAGTTACACTTTTCGCTTCATTTTTCGTAGGTGGTTCCGAATATGGTGAATGAAAGTACAAATAGTCTGTCCTTTGTTGCCTTATCCAATTCTTTAGGGGTATTCATGCCGGACATGGATGTGTATGCTTCTTAATAAGTGCCTAAATGGAATTTCAGCGCTAGTAATAATTTAGAACGCGCTTGGGATTTACACTTCGGCGTATTAGCAGTAAATTTCATCTTGCTCTTTGTTATTTTTCTTAGCCGAATTGCCCCGCCTTATGTTCGGGATTTGCAACCCGCATCCTCCGATTGCTATCGGAGCGAATAATGCTCCTGCCCGCTCTTTAGATCGCTAGCAGGCAGGTCGATCAGCATAAAATTTGTTCACTACTGTATCCAAAAGCAAATTCTAAACAGGTGCTATTTAAATTAGATGGAGCCTAACTCATCCTCATCCTTAAAAAAAATCGATATTTGCGGCCTGCAATGAAGCAGGATTCAAACAATCGGCACAATGAGCATCGAAAACGAATTGGCAGCACGCAGTGGATCTTCCTGTGAGCTTTGTGGTGCCGGAAGCGAATTACAGGCATACCAGGTAACTCCATCTGCAACCGGAACTGCAGCAGATTATGTTCATATCTGTACCACCTGTTTTGAGCAAATCGAGGATTCAGAAAATACAGATGCACACCACTGGCGTTGCCTCAATGACAGTATGTGGAGTGAGGTGCCAGCAGTTAAAGTTGTTTCCTGGCGGATGTTAAATAAGCTGAGTACAGAAGGCTGGGCTCAGGATTTACTGGGTATGTTTTATATGGATGAGGAAACCAAAGCCTGGGCAGAAGCTACTACCGATCATGAAACTACGGAAGCAGTTGTGCATGTTGACAGCAACGGAGTGGTTCTGGAAGCCGGAGATTCTGTGGTACTTATAAAAGACCTCAACGTAAAAGGCGCCAATTTTATCGCAAAACGGGGCACAGCTGTACGCCGAATATCGCTGGTTCAGGATAATCCGGAACACATCGAAGGCCGGGTCAATGACCAGCACATCGTTATTCTCACCAAGTTTGTGAAAAAGCTGAAATAGCTTATCGCAACAGCGTGACTTCTCCGCTTAATTCAATATCCTGAGCAAGGATCGGAATAGTGTATAATATTCTATAGGCAAATACATCGGAGGGAGCAGGCTCCCCGTCCTGTTTGCCATCCCAGCCAATAAGGCCATTTTCATTGTTATATACTTGTTGGCCCCAACGGTTAAATACCTGGAATTCCCTGATTTCAACGGTCAGGTCTTCCGGAATAATTAACTGGAAAAAATCATTCAACCCGTCTCCATTGGGAGAGAAGGCATTGGGGATTTCTATATCAAAACAATCGCCGTCAATCTCCAGTACAACCGTTACTTCGGCGGTATCAGCACAAACTACATCGCCAATCGAATTCGTGACGATCAGTCGGTAAAGTCCGGGGCCACAAGCGACCGGTAACAGGGGATCTGTTTCGTCTTCTATTTGGCCCCCGCCGGAGACAAACCATTCATAGGAATAGGGGCCTCCCGCAGAGGAAGCACTGGCGTCAAGCGTCAGGCAATCCGGATTTTCACAATTGAGCGGGTCTGGTTCTTCAATATTGGCTTCCGCCGAAAGGAATAATAACTCAGTAGTGACAATGCTATCACAAGAGAGAAAATTAATCAGGGTGTCTGTATAAATACCATCCGATGTCTGATCCATGCCGCCGGCAAAATAGGATTCACCTGCGCATAGAATTTTCAACAGATAACTACTTTCATTGGGAGAAAATTCCAATTCGGTGACAACCAAACTATCACAGCCATTAATGGTGAGGAAGGCATCAGAATATATTCCACTAGTCGTTTGATCTGCACCACCAGCAAAGTAAAAATCGCCATCACAAAGCTGAACTGAAACGGTGTCAGCGAAGCTCGGGTTAAAGGTCAGATCGCTAACGATAATACTATCGCACCCATTGTAGGCGACATAAACGTCTGAGTAAAATCCGGAAGTTGTTTGTAGGGCACCCCCGGCAAAATAGGATTCTCCTTCACATAAAATAACACTGGTTGTATCTGATGTTGTTGTGGGATATACATTGTTTCCGGTACAAACATATTGCAGGTTAAAGGCACCCCCGGTAGAAGCCGTATAACCTCCATATACAGAAGTCTCGCCACCAAAACAGTTGGTCACCACATCATACACATTGGTGATCACCAAGGCACCATCAAAGTAAATTTCATAAGTCATGCTTACCGGTTCCCAACTGAATACGACTTCATGTTCCTGTCCGTCCTCGAGGTTAGGCATCACAATCGGACCAGAAATAGAGGATCCCATATCTCCATTGACATTCACAGCAATGTGATCCTGAAACGGGTCTCCAAATTGGGCGTTTTGCCAGGTATCAAACTCAATAATTAGGGAGTTTTGGATACCCCCGGAACCAATTTCTCCACCGGTTACCCCACAGGTTTCAAAGCCATCCGGATCCAGGTGATAGACCATGCAAATTCCATCGGCACCTGCATCACTATTGCCAAAATAAATTGTTGCATTATTTATGAACGGCTGTGAGAAATCAACGAGATCAGCCGACCAGGCACAGCCACCCTGATTGTTGAGGTTGGCGGTAAGTTGAATACAGGAGTAATCTCCATTTTGTGGATTGTGGAAGGCAGTTCCCGTCGTTTCGTAGGGCGTCGCTGATAAAGGTGTGCCTTCCGGCAAACCATCCAATACGCCTGCGGAGGTTTCACTAAAATCAATCTCCAGGTGGCCGTTGATAATATTGCCGCTGTGGTCATTTAGTAAGATCAGGTAAAATTGATCCTGTAAGACGGGAAGGGCTGAGACAAAGCCATCCCCGCTCAGATCTTCACAGGCATCACTTACCGAGTTGCCATTGATCGGATTTGTATCGGTCAGTCCGGTAATTTCAAAATTTTCGTCCGCAAAACTACTGCGGATTGGTTGGTTGGTGAGCACAAAGTCGCAAAGGTTAAACGGATCAGAAATCGGTCCCCAAACCTGAAAATCGATATTGGCATCTTCCTGATCGGAACTACCATTCGCTAAAAAGCCAAAAGAGCCGTCCACCTGAGCCTGGAATGCCAGCCAGGTATAGTGTGCCGCTCCGGCATCATCCCAACAGCCATCATTAATGCCGGGCTGAAAATATTCTGGTATCGTGGTCATAAAAGGGGATACTCCAAACAAACTCAGTACCTCCGAACAGGTATTCAGCGCTGTAGCATCTTCACATAAAGATTGGGCGGATACGATTTGAAGGCAGGGCACTTGCTGAATCTGGATATTAAAATCGGTACAATTGACATTGCTGATGGCCAAATATATCAAACCGGATTCGTTCAGGGAAAGGTAGTCTATGAGAATGGTATCCGAACCAATGCTTTGCCCTACTGCCATACAATTGCTGGCACTTTCGGGGCAGTCTTCATAGATAGATAACCATGTACCAGCATCGACTCCGGTAAGCATTATACTGATACATTCATCTCCTTGTGAATTATAGGTGTAGATAAAATCTTCACCCATCAACGCCTCTGTACTGATTGGGCAGGGACCCTCCTGAACATCATCTCCTGATCCACAGGTCGTCTGTCCATTCGCCTGAAAAGGCAAAAAGAAGATCGAGCTTGTTTGTTCGCACGGCACAAAAGTGGTCAGACAGGCAACGGGAGAGCAGGACCAGGAAAGTTCAAAGCCACTTTGAGAAATTGAAATATCCGAATCAAATAAGACTGTAAAACAACTACTGCCTATTTGAATGGAAGCAGCCGGACTGGCTCCTGTAAAATTAGCTACCTGAGCTCCGGCGGTAGAATTCCCTTCATATATAGTGAGGTTATCGTAATTGGTTTCAATATTTGAAGCCTCAATTTGTAAGTCAATACAGGCGGTAGGTTGATCCGGACAAACAACAAAGGTATATGTTTCATTATCCTGATAATTTCCATCTGGTCCGCCAGAATCAAAAAGGGTACCTGTGCAGGCATTGGAGCCAGGTTCTTCGCCAATATTAAAGATTAAATCAGGCTCTTTGATACAGAGTTCAAAGTCTCCCCAGTTTGCCTGCGCAGTTCCTGACCAGTCATCAATACGCAGGAAATAAGTAAAGCCGGGTGTGAGCCCGGAAAGGGTAATTTCAACAGTAGATTCGCCCGCGGCGGAAGTTGCACAATCAAGTTCTTCCAGCTCGTCGAGCAGGCAATCACCCCGATAGACCGCTATTTGAGGCTGTAAAATCGGACCATTAGGACCGTTCACCGCACTGACTATTATATCGAAGTCAACAATGCTGCCATCTATAGGTACATCAAACGAAAACCAAACATCTGCATCCGGTTGGCCACCCATAAAACAGGACGGGATATTAGCTGCCGGGTTTGAAAATACGGTGCTCCCTGTAGCATCTACGTTTGTAAAGGTGCCAATAACCGGGCAAATTGGAGCCTCACCGAGGTCAATCAATCCGCTACAATCATCATTTGATGGTTGTGCATAAACATGGAATGCCACAAAAATATAGGCTAGCAAAAGTATAGATCGAAGGGCCATTTACGTGTTTTTTCAAAAGATAATGGTTTGCCAAATGTAGTGCTGTTTGTTCCACTCAGACCGATCAAATATAATAATTGCTTGTCACCCATTTACCACAAACCTCTATTGGATACTTTTCAAGCCAATCTAAATCATTAAATTAGGGTTGAAAATGACCAAACTGTTTGGGTCTTTCTTTTAGGATAAAATTTTTGTAGTAATCAAAATCCACCTTCAAATGAAATTAATTCAACACGCAATTTTAGTAAGCCTGAGCCTGGTGCTTTTTGCAGGCACCGCAATGGCACAATCAAAAACTTTGGCAAAAAGAGAAGGACTGATGCAGCCTATGCCCATGTTAAAGGCTACAGATATTCAGACAGGCCTGGGGGAAGCTGCTTCAGGAGACGTAGCAGTACCTACTCGTGGTACTGAGCAGGATGTTTTAATTGGGCAGACGATCTATGATTTACAATCAAACTATTCTTCCAGTAACCGGATGAGCAAGGATGCTGATGGCAATATTATGGCTGTCTGGACACAAGGCTTTAGCAGCGGTGACGGCTATTCTGATCGCGGCACCGGCTATAATCGTTATGATGCGGGAACCGGCAATTGGATGGCTCCTCCAAGTGACCGATTGGAAAATGGCGTTCGGACCGGCTGGCCAAATCACGTAATCACGGATTCGGGAACAGAGTTTATTGTAAACCATGTTTTTACCTCTCCGGAGTACCGCTTGCATACCCTGCGACGGGAAGCTGGCGAAACAAACTGGACAGAGTCTGATATTCCATCTGATACCCCCTGGGGACTGCTTTGGCCCCGTGCTGCCTGTAGCGGCGAAACAATCCACGTAATTGGTGTTACCACCTCCCTGGTTTTGGGTGGCGATCTCTATGAAGGCGTAGATTTGCATCCACTTTATTACCGTTCTTCCGATGGAGGGGCAACTTGGGAGGTCCAGGACTTTATTATTCCCGGCCTGGACAGCAGTTTTATGATTCGGAATTCTGCCGATGCCTACGGGATTGATGCCCGGGGTGACCGGGTCGTAGTTGGAATGTTCTTCCAATTTGGAGATACAAAAGTATTTATTTCGGAAGATGGAGGAGATACTTGGAGTGAAACACGGGTACATGATTTTCCTATTGACAAATATGCAATAGACCAGGGTTACACCGTTGATGATCTGCCTCCTTATGATCCTAATCAACCGGACACGCTAGCCATGCTAACGACTGATAATTGCGGTCATGTAATGATGGATAACGACGGCAATGTGCATCTTTTTTATGGCCAGATGTATGTATTGGATGATGACCTGACTGATGGAAACACTTCTTATTTCCCAGGCACCAGCGGACTTGCCTATTGGAATGAAAGTTTTGGTCCGGATTCGGTTAACATCATTGCAGATGTACTTGACCTAAACGGAAATGATACGATCGATATTCCGGATATTTCCAATATTGCCCTCTATTATATGTCCCTAAGCTCCATGGCCAGTGCGTCAGTAGATGCGAATAATAATCTCTACCTGGCTTATTCAGCTGTGATGGAAGGGCCGGAGTTTTTGGATGCAGATGACGAGCAGTTTATGCGTCATATTTTTATCATCAAATCGGAAGACGGAGGTGCTAACTGGTCGGAGCCTTATGACGCGATTAATGGAACAACCATTGGTGATCCGCTTTTTGTCCCATTTGTAGAGGCTGTATTCCCGCATATGCTTCGGGATATTGACGGGGATGTGCTGTTTACCTATCAGCAGGATTTTCAGCCTGGTTTGGCCTTGAGAGGCGATATGGACTTACCGGGAGAAAACAATATTATTTTCTCCCAAATTGGTGAGGACCTGGTCGGACAAGATGCCATTGACTTTGTAAATAAATACAATTTCGAATTGTTCCCTAATCCGGCAAGCGATGTGGCAACGGTTCAATTTGAACTAAGCGATGCTGCTACTGTGCGATTGGAATTGTTTGATGCGATGGGACACCAGATCCGGATTATTTCAAGTGCGCAATATGCTGTCGGCCAACAACAGGAGGAGATTGATCTGAATGGTCTGGCAGGTGGTATGTATTTTGTCCGGATGCAGATCGGACCAAAATCCACCGTTAAACGTTTGATGGTAGATTAATCTAATCTGATTTAGATAAAAATGAAAGAGGCAGCGGGGATTCCTGCTGCCTCTTCTCTTTTTTTGTTATTTGATGGCCTTTTTTCCCATCGATAATAAGGGGTCAACACGTTGGGCACCCAGTGCCCGATCAACTTCCTCTCCGGATGACGGATCAATAATAATGAGAGTAGGATAGCCCCTAATCTGAAATTTTCCGGCCATCGCTCTTCCTTCTCCCTTTTCCATGTCCATTTTGACATTGATAAAGTGGGTGTTGAAAAAAGTGCCAACTTCCTCTACGGTAAAAACTTCAGCGCTCATCCATTTACAGGGGCCGCACCAGGTGGTATAACAATCAATGAAAACCAGTTTTCCTTCATCGGCTGCTTTTTCAAGCGCTTCCGAATAAGAACCTTCAAAAAATTGAATTCCCTGTGCGGATAAATTTCCTGCTCCAAGGAAAAGAAAAGAGATCAGTATTATGTTTCGCATTCTAATGGTTTTTCTACTAAATGTTAAATCTGGTAATTTTATTGTTGAGTAGGTTTGATTTTATCATTAGTTGACGTACCAATTTGCCAACAAAACAAATGCCTTCCAAACGGCAAACCAGGAAAATGCAACTACGATGGTGATCAGAATATCCACGATCCAGGTGATCGGCCAGATCAGGGAAAACCACTCAGTCCGGCCCGAACCTTTTCTGGTTACCCGGAAAAAGCGCAGGAATTCATGGAAACTACGCTCAATGATTCCAGCCACAAAAGGGGTAGGAAGTAGTAATGCCCAACGTGCACCCGGGTAGGTACTTCGGATCGATTGAATACGTTTTTTAGGATAATTGGTAATGCCGATTTTGCGTTTACCAAGGCCTTGTCGGATAGAATAGATGAATATCACAAACAAATTATTTCGGACCAGCCCAACCTGAGCCAACCAGTTAATAAATAACCTGCTGTGAAAAAGAAATGAAAGTGGAGCCGAATGCTACTCCAATGTTTTGTGTGGGTCAAACTTAAAAAATAATTTTCAAATAATCCCAAACACCCGGAATCATATTTATGCCCTTAATTCTTCCTAATTTGGCGCCATTAAACCACCTGATTTAAGGTATATATCCGGATATTATGAATTGCGAATACATAAAGTTTCTCCTTTTTATGCTGGTGATCGCTTCTTGCCAGCCCAGTGCTCCAGTTGCCGACGAAGACCCGGTACAGAAGTCCTCCAAGCAGGAATACCATCTCACCGGCGATCTGAATTCTCAAAATGTACCTGTTTTTTGGTATGAAGCAGACTCTACCTGGATTAAACTCGAAACAGCTGCCAGCCAGGTTATTTTTTATTCGGCTCCGGATAAGGAAAACTGGACCCGCCAAAGTGCATTTGGAAGAGCAGATCTCGGTATTTGGGAATCTCCTGTCCTTTTTTCCCTGCCACTACCCGGCAATCCGGAAGCCGTGCGCTGGTGTTTATTGGTAAACGTACAAAGTGGTGCACCCAATGGCGGAAGCGGAACCCGGTACTTTTTGGGCGACTTCGATGGTGCCACCTTTAGAAGTGATTTTCCGGAAGAGCGGGCCTTGTGGTTGGATTATGGAAAAGACCACCGGGATACCCGAATTTTATCCCGGGCATTGCCACGGCCAAGTTATCAGGCTACGATGCTAAATACGGAATACAGCCAGTCGGTACAAGCTGTTTCAGCAGGCACTATGCTTTCGCTGGGTCGAGGTCTCCAGCTTCAGAATACCGAAGAAGGCCTGCGCGTTTTTTGCAATCCGGTGAAAGAAGTAGAGGCTTTCAGACGGAAGCACTACAAATTTGCGCTCGGCAGTTTTAATGGCAAATATGAGTTGACAAATGATTTGGGTTTTGATCCGGCTGTCGCCGAATATTTTATTGCCGTAGAAGCAAGTGAGGGGGTGTCGGCCAAACAGGTAGGGTTTATATGGACAAACGATGCGGGAGATGAATTACATGTCGGGTACGAACGGGAAACCAAACGTTTTTTCATTGATCGGCGGCATTCCGGTCGGACTGATTTTGATCGCAGTTTTGCACCTGCCATTGACTATGCTCCGCGAACTGCTCCTAACCGAACGATTGTCCTGCGCATTTTCATAGATCACAATTCAATCGAGCTATTTGCTGATGGCGGCCGGACAGTGATGACCGATCTGATTTTTCCGAATAGCCCGTACAACCATTTTTATATCTTTTCGGAAGGCGGAAATGCCATGATCCGAATGGGAGAAGCCTGGGAGCTATCCGGAAAATAACGGGTTAAAATCCAATAATAACCTGAACGTCTATAATACATATCGCCAACTCTTTCGGAATTACAGCCTTCCGATTGCATTTGTTGACCTCGACGCTTTGGAGGCCAATGCGCAATCCATGTTGCTTCGGGCAGGGAATAAAAAGATACGTATTGCCTCCAAGTCGGTTCGATCTGCAGAGATGTTGAGGCATATCCTAGGATTAAACGAGCGCTTTCAAGGGATTATGACCTATGCGGCTGCCGAAACCGCCTATTTGGCCAATCAAGGATTTGATGACCTTTTGCTGGCTTATCCACCTCCCCGTTTGATCGATCTGGACTGTTTGGTGCCTTTTTGGAAAGCCGGAAAGAAAATAGTGATCATGCAGGATGATTCGGAGCGCATAAAAGAATTAGACCATTTTGCTGCTTCAAATGGTATTCAAATAGCAGTATGTGTTGACCTGGATTTGTCTGTTGATTTCCCCGGATTACATTTTGGGGTTTGGCGCTCCCCAATAAATAGGATGCCTAAGCTGGATGTATTTTTGAAAGTCCTAAAATCTTGTTCCAATCTGCGTCTGGCAGCTCTTATGGGGTACGAAGCTCAAATTGCAGGACTGGGAGATCAAATGCCTGGCCAGGGTTTGAAAAATTGGATCATTCGACTCCTGAAAAAGCGGGCCTTGCCCCTTTTGCGTGCCCGGAGAACAGCTGCCCTCCAACGCATACGGGAGGCTGGTTTTACCTTAGACTATGTAAACGGCGGTGGCACCGGGAGTTTAGAAACGACTTCTGAAGAGGCAGGTGTCACCGAACTCACTGCCGGCTCCGGCTTTTTCCAATCGCATTTATTCGATTATTATTCCGGCTTTACCCATCGTCCGGCTGCCGGCTTTGCGCTGGGAATCAGTCGCATCCCAAAACCAGGTGTTTTTACCTGCCACATGGGAGGTTATATTGCTTCCGGTGGGGTAGGGGCTGAAAAATTACCCAAGGTATGGCTGCCGGAAGGCGCTGTGCTGGATAAAAACGAAGGGGCAGGGGAGGTGCAGACTCCGGTTTTTTATACCGGACCCGAACAATTAAGAATAGGTGATCCGGTTTTCTTCAGACACGCCAAGGCCGGTGAGTTGTGTGCGCATTTTGATACACTGCATATCATCCGTGCCGGCGTATTATCCGGAACTGTGTCAACCTATAAATCTGAATTAAAGTGCTGACCTTTTTCAACGAGTGAATAGATCGAATGAACAATAAACAAGCATTAATTTCCAGAGTGCTATTACTCCTTATCGGATTCGTTTTACTGATCGAATTAATTCGGGATGCGGGTAAAAGTGGGGATTTTATTGGTTATGTGCAAGCCGGGCAATTAGTGCTTTCCAAGGAAGATATTTATTCGGATTACCTGAATACCTGGCCTCCTTTGTTTTCTGTTTTTAGTGTTTTACTCACCTGGGGGGATCAATTAAACAGTTATTTTCTTCGGTTCTTTTGGTTGTTGGGCAGTATTGTTTCTATGTTTTTTATCATTCGCGAAAGCCTGAAAATGACTATTGGGCGATCCCCAGAATTTATTGGACAAAAACAACTGGAGCTACTGCAAAGCCCAATTGTGCTGGTTCCGATCCTGATTATGCTTCGGTACATTATGGATAATTTGGCCAATGTTCAGATAAATATCTATTTGCTCTTGTGTGCTGTTTTTGCAGTCTCTTTTTTTATACAACGGAAATATATTTGGGTCGGTGTGTTATTGGGCTTAAGTATCTCCCTGAAAGTTATCACCATTTTTTTTCTGCTTTATTTTCTTTACAAAAGGGCATTTAAACCAGTGTTTTGGACCCTCTTTTTTGCCCTGCTTTTTAATGCTGTTTCCGTATTGGTTTTTGGCTTCGATCAGGCATTGACTTATTATCAGCAGTGGGCAACGGAGATTGCGCCCCGGTCCTTATCGGCGATCCATAAGAACCAATCTGTTTTTGGTTTTTTCCTGCGTATGTTTTCTGCTGAGCATACCGGAATGGATTTACAGATCAATGTGCTGGATTTAAGTAAGGAATCTGCTAAAAATTTGGGGTATCTAATTGTATTGCTGTTTTCCTTGTTTCCGGCGTTTTGGTTTAGAAAAAAACTAAATAAGCCCGGTAGTTTAGCTTCTATGTTGGAGTATGCGGTTGTCTTTACCGTAGTGCCTTTATTATCGCCACTGGCCTGGAAGTCATATTTTATCTTTTTGTGGTTTCCGTATTTTATTTCCTATCTCCTGCTTTTCCAGACGGAGCATAGCTGGTCCCTTAAAACCATACTCCGATTAAAATACTTATTTGGCCTGTCGGTGGTACTTACTGTGTTTTCTTCCGAACTGTTTGTTGGAGCGTATTTCTCCGATGTTTTAGAGGTTTATTCTGTCATCACGATTGGTACGATTTTATTATTGCTATTACAATTAGTACTCGTTCGTAATCTCCATAAATTTAAAAGGGATACGTAATAAATTATGAAGAATTGGTCCGGATCGATTAAATGGAGCCCCGCAGAAATTGCTTATCCCGCAACTGTGGAGGCAGTTCAGGCGCTGGTGTTAGGTGCTCAAAAATCTGGCAGACGGATTCGCATGATCGGGTCGGCGCATTCTTTTGTGCCGCTTTTTGAAACCTCCGATATACTTGTAAGTCTGGATAAAATGCAGGGCGTAACAGCCGTAAATCCCGAGGCTGGAACCCTTTCTGTTTTAGCAGGTACTAAGCTGCATTTGTTGGGGAAATTATTGTCGGAACAGGGATTGGCGCAGGAAAATTTGGGCGATATAGATAGTCAATCCATTGCCGGAGCCATATCCACCGGTACGCACGGTACCGGACTGGCGTTTGGCAATCTGGCGACGCAGGTGGTTGGGTTGCAATTTGTAAATGGTCGGGGCGATTTAATTAATTGTTCAATAAAAGAGCTGCCTGCCCTCTTTCAGGCTGCCCGAATATCCTTAGGTGCATTTGGTATCATAACATTGGTCACGCTCCGGGTCGTTCCCGCCTTTCGGCTAAAAATGGATCGGAAAAAAGAAAGGCTGGACGAAGTGTTGGATACACTTACTCAACGAAACCGGCAAAATCGCCATTTTGAATTTTATTGGTTTCCCTATACCAAAACGGTGCAAACCAAAACCGCCAATGTTAGCCAATTATCGGAAAATGGGAATCGGGCAGGAGAATATTTAAACGATGTCATTCTGGAGAATGCCACTTTTGAAATACTGTGTCGTCTGGCTAAATGGTTTCCGAAATTAAATCGGGGAGTCTCCCGCCTTTCGGCGAAAGCCATTTCAGGGAGCAGTAAAATTCGATCCAGTTATCAGGCATTTGCTACCCCTCGTTATGTGCGCTTTAATGAAATGGAATATAATGTGCCTTTGGATTCTTATTCGGAGGTGTTTGCTGAAATTCGGGAAACAATTAATTCTGGGCGATTTAATATCCACTTTCCCATTGAGAATCGATTTGTAAAAGGGGATGCTATTCCGTTGAGTCCGGCCTTTGGTCGAAACTCGGCCTATATTGCGCTACATGTTTACCGTGGAAAAGCATTTCTGGATTACTTTAATGCTATGGAATCCATCCTTTTGCGACACGGTGGTCGGCCACATTGGGGCAAATGGCATTCTCGGGAAGCGTCCTATTTTAAACTGGCGTATCCTGCATGGAATGATTTTCTGGATATCCGAAATCAGCAAGATCCGGATGGTCTTTTTTTAAATGATTATTTGAATAAAATATTTGGTGTATAATAATGAAGAGCTTCGTTAAACCTTTTCCGCTTGGATTACTGGCTTTTTTTGCCATTTCCATCGGCCTGTATCCTTTTGTTTATTTAATTATTGATATGTCGGCAGGGCTTTTGGCGTCCAAATCCGATGCATTAATAAATGAACCAATATACCTTTTAGGTTTTTATACCCATATCTTAGGAGGCGGATTGGCCTTATTAATTGGGTGGGCACAATTTTTTCCAAAACTTAGAAAGAAGCACCTTAAGCTACATCAAACAAGTGGGAAAATATATGTACTGGCAGTAGGGGCCAGCGGAATAGCCGGCCTGGGGATTTCTTTTTTTGCCACGGGTGGCCTGATTGCCGCAAGTGGTTTCTTTGGCCTGGCCCTGGCCTGGTTGATTAGCACCTGGAGTGCCTATGCGCATATTAAAAAGAAGGAGATTGATGCACATCAACGATGGATGATCCGGAGTTATGCCCTGTGCTTTGCGGCCGTGACACTACGCATATATTTACCCCTGTTTACAGCCGGATTTCACATGGACTTTATTCCGGCTTATCAGATCATTGCCTGGTTGTGTTGGGTGCCTAATCTGGCTTTCGCCGAATGGATTATTCGGAGCTATCCTTAAAATCGCCTAATTCTTCTACAAAATAACCTCGGTTGCCCCGTAGCCGTATTTTGCGTGGTATTCATTTTTAAAGGTACTGATATCGGTGTTTTTTAGCAGCCTGGTAAAAATGGCATCCCGTAATTTGCCTTTCCCTATGCCGTGGATAATGAATACTCTGTCAACACCCAGGCGGATCGCCTTTTCCATAAATGCATCAAATTGTTGCAGTTGATAGCGGAGAATATCATTTTTATTTAAACTCTTTGGATTTGGGTGCAGGGCTTCTATATGTAGATCAATTTCCGGTACAAAGGCTGCAAATTCAGCAACATTGTGCTGATCAAAGGTTTCCATCCAATCTTCATCCCGATGATGTGACTTGGGTTTTAGATTTTTGGCAGTATATGTTTTTAAATCATCCGCCTTAGGCGTAGATTTTTCTTCTTCAAAATTCTCAATAACCGAATACCAGTGCATGGGGATATTCAGAATGGGTACCGTACGCAGGCTTTTAAAAAAGACATTTGGCCGCAAGCGAATAGTTCCGGATCGCTTTTTGCCACTGCCCATTTTGAGTATTGGCCAGCACTCAATTTCATAACTGGTTTGATCGCTCAATTGGGTTTTAAGCAATTTGTCTATTTCAAGTGCCTGGCCTCCGTCTAATTTTCCGTGCCCGGAAATCGTGCTGCCGCCGCGTTGTATTCGACGGAAAGAATACAATACATTATGTGTCGTATCATTTAACAGATAAACCTGGTAATGGGTGTCTCCATCCAATGGCTCAAATGCCAGTTGGATACCTTCCGGGTTTAGTGCGATAAATTGCTGTTTGGGTAAAGGAATCCGATGTTCCGTTGTTTTCTTTTTTGGAAGATCCGGCTTTGGGCCGCCGGGTACGGTGAGATCGCTTATCGCTACCGGGATATTCATGTTCTCGCGTGGGAGATGTACTTCAACCATGTCATTGTCCAGGAATGCCCGAACAATACCCTGATCGCCGGTATGGCTAATTTGAACGCGTGTACCTATTGCTAAAATCATGATAGGCTAAAGGTACCATAAGTCTGGCCAAGTTGGCACGTGGATCTCCTGGCAAGGACGAGTATTTGTATAAACTCCTTTACTTTGAACAGAAAAGCCCGATCTTCGTCCCATGGGTTCAATGCGATGGCGAATAGCACAGGCGATAGAAATTCGATGGTGGCAAAACTACCTGCGAAAGAAGTCGCCTACTGATTATCTGCACTGGAAGCAGGATTATTGGCTGACTTTTTTGAATCAACTCAAAATTTCCAGGCCAACCGGGTTACGTATTCTGGATGCTGGTTGCGGACCCGCAGGTATTTTTACCGTACTTTCCGGAAATAAAGTTATTGCCCTGGATCCACTGTTGAATCAATACGAAGAAAAATTGCCTCATTTTTCAAAAGAGGCTTATCCCTGGGTCGAGTTTAGGAAGAATACTTTAGAGCACTTTACCGGATCAGAAAAGTTTGACTTGATCTTTTGCCTGAATGTGATCAACCATGTGGACCGATGGGAACTGGCGATCAAAAACCTGTTGGATCAGGTAGAGGCAGGAGGTACATTGGTACTTTCGACGGACGTACATCGTTTTCAGTTTTTAAAAAGATTGTTTCGCTGGCTGCCGGGAGACATATTGCATCCGCAGCAGCATGATCAGGAGGATTACTTAAGTGTGTTGAGGCAGCCGGGGTGGAATTGGGAATCGCCTATTATTTTTAAACAGGAACGAATCTTTTCCTATGTCGTGTTTGTTGGAAAGAAACAACTTCAATAAAGTGCAGTCATTTTAATTCAGTGCACAATGCGTATTCTAATATGAAAAACAAAAGAGATAATTACTCATCCGGTACCAAGTGGGAAGAATTTGCGGGCTACTCCCGGCTGGTTCGCATAGGCCATACGATAGAGGTAGCCGGTACGACCGCCGTTAAAGATGGAGAGGTATTAGCTGTTGGCGACGCAGCCGGACAGGCCCGTATTATTTTACGGAAAATTGAATATTGGTTAAAACAAGCGGGTGCCAGTCTGGAAGATGTGGTGCGTACCCGGATGTATGTGACGAATATAGAAGATTGGGAAGCCGTTGCGCTGGTTCATGGTGAATTTTTTGGGAATATTCGTCCGGCAAGTACCCTGGTTGGAATTTCGGCATTGGTAGATCCCAATCTCCTGGTAGAAATTGAGGCAACTGCTGTTTTGCCTATCGACTCATGAAAAAATATAAGGTCAAGGAAATATATTATACCCTTCAGGGGGAAGGTGCGCATACAGGCAGGCCTGCCGTTTTCTGCCGGTTCACAGGATGTAATTTGTGGAGTGGCCGGGAAGAAGATCGGGACAAGGCCATATGCCAGTTTTGCGATACAGATTTTATCGGAACCGATGGGGTGGCAGGTGGTCGTTATTCAGCTACCGAACTGGCAAGTAAGGTCCTGAGCTTGTGGCCGGATGAATTGCCCGGAAAGCCCTATGTGGTATGTACGGGAGGAGAACCCCTGTTGCAGTTGGACGAATTATTGGTTGATGCTTTTCACCAGCTTCATTTGGAAATTGGCGTTGAAACAAATGGAACCATTCTTCCGCCAGCCGGTATTGATTGGATTTGTGTTTCTCCGAAGGCAGGTTCGGAATTAATTCTGCAAAAGGGAAACGAATTGAAATTGGTTTTCCCGCAAGCTGCTGCTATGCCTCCTCTTTATGAAGCGTTGGATTTTGAGCACTTTTACCTCCAGCCAATGGATGGTTTAAGTGCCAAAGAAAACACAAAGCGCACCGTAGAATACTGTCTCCAACATCCCCAATGGAGACTCAGTCTGCAAACGCATAAATTTATAGGAATAGATTAGTCCGATTTTTGGGTTCCTGCTTCTATTAGAGCCCGGTAGGTGGCATTTCCGGATAGCACTTCCGGGTTTCCAACCACTACGATTTGTTCGCGCGCACGGGTAAGGGCTACATTTAACTTGCGATCCACGCCCTCATCAGACAGCGAAACCAATGCCTGCAGCTGGTCCTGACTATTGGTGCAAAGGGATAAAAGGATGACATCGCGTGCACCTCCCTGATAGCGTTCCACTGTATCAATGGTAAACAGGTCAGGGTCCATGTCGGCCTGTCTGATCAGGTCTCTGATTAGGGCAATCTGGGCGCGGTAGGGCGTGATGACACCGATGGTGTCTTGTCTGACCTCATATCCACATTCCGCAAAGACCTCCAAAAAGGTTTGGATGAGTTTTACCACTTCCTCTGCTTCGGCTCTATTGGTTTTTTGGCCTTTACTTTCCAGGTTTAGGGCAGTGGGTATAAAGATGAGGCGATCTGTTCCAAGCTTTTTATGAGTAGTCAGTTTCCAGGGAAGCGCTGATAATTGCCTGGATCTGGATTGGATTTCCTCCGGTAAAATTTGGAGCAATTGCTGGTAAAAATGCTGGTTGGGAAAGGTCATTACATCTACATGCATCCGGCCTTGAAAACGGAGTTGATCGTAAGCCCAATCCCAGTTTTGTTGGATTGCCTGGAGGTACATCCGTTCGAAAAGTGAGTTACGCATATTGGTCAAACCCAGTTCCCGGAGATCGGGATCGACTACCTCTGAATGTTCGTGGCCTTGCGTAACCACGGCAGGTAATTGCTGGTGGTCTCCTATAAGAATAAAGCGTTTAAATCCCGGTAGCAGGCCGGCCAGCATGGGTTCGAGAATTTGGGAAGCCTCGTCAATCACGATCCGGTCGAAGGAAAGGATTTCCTGCAGGTCTTTTTTTCCATACCAGGAAGCAAGGGTGCCGATATAAATTCGATGTTGTTTTAGTGTTTCAATCAGGGCTTTCCGGGTTTGAATATCTTTTATCTTCTCCTCCAGTAATTGTTCCTGAAAGTCTTTTCCGCAGGAATAACGGGAGCCAATTCGGATGTAGGCATCCCGCATGCCTGCACCAACTGATTCTACTGCGGCACAAATTTCGTCAACGGCCCGATTGGTGTAGGCCAGCAGGAGAATTTGCTCGTTGCTGTGCTCCCACAGGTAGCGTACCAGCTCCCGGATCATGACGCTGGTTTTGCCTGTTCCCGGCGGACCCCAGAGTAAGAAGTAGTCTGGCGCGGCCAGCATGCGGGAAAGAATTCTGGCCTGGTCGGCTGTCATGCCTTTTGCAACGATATTGGGTGTGTTTGCCGGTTTTTCGGGTGCTCTTCTGGTAAGCATCCGGTTTCGCTGATTTGGGCTTGCTTCCGCGAAAGCGAATAAAGAGCGATACATGCCCGTAAAGCTACTATCAATGAGGTCGGGTTCCAGGCTCCAATGTGGGAATTCCTCAAAAATCTGTTGGTTAAAAACCCGGGATCGCAGGCGGACCTCCAGGTGCTCGGAGTCGATGGAGAGAATAATGCATTTGAATAATTGATTGCGCAGCGGGTGTTGGCCACCAGGATATAACACCCCAATATCACCTGTACGGAAATTGGCCAGGGCATCTTTTTTGTCTGTTGATCTTTTGAAGCGCAGTTTGGGCTCTTCGGCTTCGGCCTGGTTTTCGAGCAGTTGTAAGTGCCGCAGTATCGAAAAGGATTGTTCTTTTTCTTCAATACCATTGAGCCACAATCCGGCTTGTCCGTTGACTCCTTCTAATTGATCATCGCCCGATTTGGCTAATCTGTGTTCACGGGCAATAAAGCCGGTGAAGGCCAGGAAGTATTTTTTCTCTATGGGATTTAGCTGCTTGAAAGTAGTCTCAAAACGAGTGAGATCACGCTCGGCAAAGCCATTAAAATGGGGTAAATGTGCTTTGCTTAAATGGTGAAACAGGATGGCCGCCGGACTCTGCAGTAAGTTCGCTTCGGGGTCATTGGCAAAGGTATTGGCAAGTCGACGCTCGAGGCTGATGAGGTTGTTTCGAACCTCCAGTGCCTCGTATTGCTGGGCGATGGCTCGGGGTGCATACCGCAATGGACTCATCTGCTCACCGGAGTATAGAATATATTTTTTAGGATCGGTTTTTTCGCCAAATGCAGACCGGATCAATAAATCGTAGAGTAGGGTTTGCACGTAGTGATTATCCGACAGGCCATAGGTGTTAGGCCGAAAGGCTTTACCGCTTTTTAATTCGACGATCACCGGGTTTTCCTGGCTTCGGTGGAAGATGTCGAGGCGCCCTTGTAATCCGTATTCCATGGAGAGGAAGGTAGGTTCCAGGGAGCAGTTTTTTGGATCAATGCCTTCGGCTTTAAATCCAGAGACCGCCATCTCCCGAAGGGTTTGATAATGCCGAACAGCCCAGGACCGGATTTCCAGAATTTCCTGATCGGAAAGCAGGCAAAACCCGATTGGGTTTAAGCGGAAAACCTGGGGCAGCAGTTCCTGAAACGTAGCTTCCGGCCTGGCCAGTAATTCATCCAGAAAGAAATTGGCAAGGTGCCCTGTAAGCAGGTATTTATTTACCCGCATGGGTAAAAACTTATGGATCAGAAAGAGGGCAGGGTCGGTACGTTTATCTTTAAAACATTCGGCAATAGCCGTAACATCAATCAGGAAATCGGGCTCTAAAACAAAGGCTGCAGGTCGATGCACTCCCTCTTTATCGATCTCAATATCAATTAGTTGTAATGAAACCGGAAAAGCAAAACTGCGTCCAATCTCCCGAATATTTTTATTGAATACTTCGTTCCGATCGGTCAGGTTATACCGGATTCGAATACGTTTGTTATGGTCTGAATCCGGAATGCCTACCAGTTCGGAGCTGGCTTCATTTTTTTCTAAGATGACAACCCGGAGGTGTTTTTGAAAAGAGATGATCTCGCCGGATTTGGAGGTCTGGGATATGGGGGCATCCCAATGTGCAGGGGCGTCTTCCGGAAACGGCTGCTCGTAAAATGCCCGAATAATCTGGGCAAAAGCAGTGGCTAACTCGTCGAGCGTTTCGGGTAATTTTTTATCCTGTCTTTGTGGGTTTTGCATCCACCTTCGCCAGCGATGCAGGTATTGTTGGAGGGGTCTTTCGACCGAATAGCGTTGAAAACCATAGGCCATTCTGGCAAACAATGTGCTAAAATAGAGCAAGTCTCCCTGTGTGCGTTCCAATAACATTCGCCGAAAGAGCGTAAAAAGGGCTACTGATCGATCGGAGGCATCCAACTCCTGATCTGATTCCACCTTTTTTAATTCCAGGTAAAACCATTTTGCAATGGCCGCTTCTTTCATAATTATCGTTGTAAATGCAAACATAAAGGATCAAACTCGCAAAAGAGGTAGTTTGAGTTTGAGTTTGGGTGTGCGTTTGAGTTTTTTTTTTGGATGTGGGGATTGGAGGGGCTGGTGCCTGTCGAGGGTCTAGGGTCTATTAGGGCTTTTAGCCCTTTTGGTCTATTCGGCTTCACCGGTGGGTCTAATGCCTTCGGCTTTGGTCTATTAAGGAGGGTTTTGAGGCTTCGCCTCAGTCTAGGGTCTAAGGTCGAGGGTCAATAAATTCGTCTGAGACGAATAACCGGCAATAACGATTCAAACGCGTTAAACCTTCGCGCAGTGAATCTTGCATGAACCTTTTAAGACAAATACTGTTTTTAACCTCGAAACGATCCTTTTAAAGGGGCCCGTTGAAATTAGAGTCGATTGTTTACCTTTGGTCAACTTTTTATTAACTCAATTACTTATGAGCAATTCAAAAGATTCGAATCTGATCATTTATCGTATGCGCGATAATGGATTGGAAGTCTTTTTGCTTAAGCTGGACGATAAGGTCTGGCAACTTCCGAAAGGTACCTTAGAGCAAATTGCTCCGGAGGCTTTGGCGGCAGGTGATGGCATTATAGAGCTTGATCCGGTAGAGCAGGAGGGTATCTTCGAACAGGCTTATGCAGTGGAAGGTGATTGGCACGATATCCCATCCATGAAGTCCATTATTCGCCATGATATGCGGTATATGAAGGACACGATCAAGCAATTGATTCCGGATATGATGGAGAAAGGGGCTTTTGTGGCGGTAAAGGATGCATTCAAAAAAGTGTTGCCGCATCAATATGACCAACTCAAAGAGCTCAAGGAGATTTTGATTGATCGGAATCTGACGAAGTATATGTAGTGTCCCGATAGCTTTTGGGAGTGATTCTGTGCCCCGATAGTTATCGGGGGTGATCCGGTGGGTAAGTGGGTTAGTTTTTCTGTGGGTTAGTATCTAATTCAAAATTCAAAATTCAAAATTAAGACTTAAGAATTTGATAGTGGTCCTGTGGGTTAGTGGGTTAGTGGGTTAGTTTTTCAGTGGGTTAGTATTTAATTGAAAATTAAGACTTAAGAATTCTATTTAGCGTGCCACAGGAGCAGCAACCTGCCAAAAAATTACTTCGTCTGGCTCATAACGGCAGCATCAAATATCCGGTCGCCAAAATATTTACGAATAAACATTAGGGGTTTTGCCATTTTACCTGCTACATATCGGGTTTTTGGTCTTTTTGAGTTGATTGCTTTGGACATTACCTTAGCGATCACCGATGACGGGGAAGCTGCGTTTGGCTTCGAGTAAATCTCTTTCGTCGCTTTTGCTACAGATTGCGCCAATTTGCTGTAAGGACCTTGTCCGGAATTTTGGAGCATTGGTTCGTAAACAACATCTCCAAATTCGGTGGCAATGGCTCCGGGCTCGACAATAACTACATGGATATTAAATTGCTTTAACTCCAGCCGCAAACAATCACTCCATCCTTCCAATGCATGTTTTGTAGCATGGTACCAGGCTCCAAGCGGGGTGTATATTTTTCCACCCATGGAGGACACATTAATGATCGTTCCGCTTTTTGCGGCGCGCATGTGTGGGAGTACTTCCTTAGTGATACGAGCCAGGCCGAAAATATTTACATCAAATTGCTTGTGGGCATCTGCCATCGAAATATCTTCTACGGCTCCGTATAAGCCGTAGCCGGCATTGTTGATTAATACATCAATTTTACCCTGTTCGTGTATGATCTGCTGCACGCAAGCAATAACCTGGTCCTCGTTTGTGACATCCATTTTGATGGCGTTTCCGCCTGCCTGCAAGAGATCCTGCATTTGCTCGATCCGCCGTGCGGCGCCATAAACGGTATGTCCTTCTTTTATGAGATGAAGGGCTGTCTCTTTACCCATTCCGGAACTAGCGCCTGTGATTAGGATTGTTTTCTTGGTATTCATTTGCATGTATTTTAGTGAGTACTTACTTTATTTTTGAATTATTTTTTTTAAACCTTGTATTTCTGTTGTAAAAAGGATTTGAATTTGAGTTGGCTTTTCAGACCTTCTCGAAGAATATTGACGGAAACAGATTCTACAATTTGTGATAAAAGTTCCGCTTCATTTTGAGGATCCTTGTATCCCAGTTCTGAAAAGGCCCATTGGAGCTTATCAATAATAGGCTTCATCTTTTGGGGATTATAATACTCCGTTTCCCATTTTAATTTAAACTGTAAGCGCCAATAGTTATACTCTTCCTCCCTAATATTGAAGGGGGTTTCTATGATTTTGCTTATTGTTTTTATAGGATCAGTTTCAAACAAAACAGGAGCAAAGACTTGATTGACTCGAAGTTCGGCATCCTCCATAATAGCGTCTAGCAGGCCTTTCTTATTATCAAAATGCTTGAATATTAAGCCTTCCGAAACGCCTGCCTGTTTGGCAATTTTACTGGTGGGCACTACATTGTACCCTTCGTTTGAGAAGAGTTGTAAAGCTGCCAGGAGAATATTTTCTTTCTTATCGGTCACAGGCTCTTTGCCATAAAGTGAGTAATTACTTACAAAGTTAGGCGGATTAATAATACGGTGCAAGTTTCAGACCGTTTCTTTTTAATGATCCGGAGTCAGGGAATCATTTGATTGAACTCCAGCGCACGTTCGACCCAGAAATCGAGATCACTCTCCGAATCAAATCCTTCCGGTTCGATGAAAAGGAAGCCCCGCATGGGTTTTCCGGTGAAATTCATTTCCCGGCTTCCTTTTTGATTTAAGAGTTGCTCGTAGGGGAGTTTGCCGACACGCACCATAAGTCGGTCTTCGTTTTTCTGTTTGTCCATGTCAACGCCAAGGCACATTTTCTCGTTGACCATGAAAATGAGTCCGCCCATCATTTTCTTTTCCTCGACCAGCCCTTTGCCGTTTAGTCTTTCCCGAACTCTGTCAGCCAGAAATTCACTGTAAGCCATAGTTCAAATTTTATGTTGATGAATAAGCTCTAAATTAGGCGAAAGCCTATTCGCAAATTTCATCCAGCCATTTTTGGTCTATCTTTCCCTGCTCATCAATATGGAATACGGCTCCGACAACACAATTATTCGGACCAATGGAATCGATCAGATATCTGAAATCAAATCCCATGTTAATGGGTTCACCCAGAATCTTTTTCACAAAGGTAGTGTCTGCGCCTAATTCCAGGAGATTGACCACCTGATTCAGGCTTTCAAAATCTTCGTGCTGTTGAAAGTGTTTTCCATATTTTTCAATTTCGGATGGTTCCAGACATCCAAATAGAAAAACACACAGGCATATACCCAAACGAAAGTGGTTTGGGCTTTTTATCTTTTTCTTTTTCCGCCCTACAGCGTTAAAAATACTCGCCATAGCTAAGGCTATG
>JAGQWR010000124.1 GCA_020437105.1 Saprospiraceae bacterium | reverse complement strand
TAAATTGGGTGCCTTAGCGGGCAGCTCTTGTGATACCTTGGGCTTGTCAGTAGATGTAATAGAGGAGGTACTGCCGTTGGCAGCTATTTCGGTTTACCCCAACCCAACCAGCCATCAATTAAGCATCAATCTGGAAAACATCGGGCAATCAGGCTTTTTAAAAATCCATGATGCCTTGGGGAAATTAATTTGGTCAGCACAAATCAGCGCCACTGATAGTAATTATGCCATCGATGTGAGTCCTTTTGCAAATGGGATATATGTTGTTTCCTGTGAGACAGAAGAAGGCATTATTTTTTCAGAGAAATTTGTGAAGCAGTGATAAAGCGCTTGGTCAAAAACCCATCTCCGTAGGAGATAAATCTTTGTAGATTTTTTTTGGATCTATTAGAATTTTGGGTTGAGGTAGTTTGAGTTTGAGGTTCGGTGTGAGTTTGAGTTTTCTCGCAGAGAAGCAGAGCAATCTCCCCGTTCAGCGCAGCTGAACCTCCACGCACAGCCGGAGGCAAGTACTCCACGTGACGCGCAGCGGAACATTCCACGAAGTAGTTTGAGTTTGGGTTTGGGTTTGAATCACGCAGAGCCGCAGAGGCTTCTCCCCAATCAGCGCAGCTGATTCTCCCCCGCAAGCCGAAGGTGCACACTCCCCACGACGCGCAGCGGAGGATCCACGAGGTAGTTTGAGTTTGGGTTTGAGCCTCTCGACCTTAGACCCTAGACCTTCGACAAAAAAAATCTCCCCGTTCAGCGCAGCTGAACCTCCCCCGCAAGCCGCAGGCGCGCACTCCCCACGACGCAGGGCGGAGTCTCCCCGAGGTAGTTTGAGTTTGAGTGTGGGTTTGAGTTTGGGTTTTCTCGCGGAGCCGCAGAGGCTTCTCCCCCGCAAGCCGCCCTGCTCAATGGAGAAGCAAACGGATGCCCACCAAAAAGATCAGCAAGGCCGTGATCCGTTTTATGGAGGCCGGACTTAATTTGTTAATGGTAAGCCGGACACCGATCTGGCCGCCGGCCAATACCGCCAGCATCAGATACAGGCTGAAGGCCCATTCAATCTTAAAAGCCGGATTGGTCATTTGTCCCAGCATGCCGGAGATCGAGTTGACCAGGATGAAAAAAGCTGCTACCGCGGCAATGCGTTTTGGAATATCCCAGCGGATAAAATAAAGGACAGGAGCCAGAAATATGCCTCCGCCAATGCCGACCATGCCGGAAAGGAATCCTATGCCCCCGCCAATAAGCGGACCCAGCCAGCCCGCACCTTTTTTTGGGGTTCCTTCTACCGGTAAGCGGGGTTGAAACCACATCAAAAGAGCTGCACTTAACAAGGAAATTCCGAGCAAGAGGTAAAAAAGGGTTGGCTCTATCGGCAACCAGCCTCCAATAAAAGCGGCGGGAATACTGGTCAGCGCAAGCGGCGCCGCACGACGAAAATCCAACCATCCCGACCGATAAAATAGATAAACACTGCCCGCCACAACAACAATATTACATAATAAAGCCGTTGATCGAACCTGAAACATGGCCAGGTCAAATAACACCAGGATGGCTAAATAACTCGACCCACCCCCAAACCCGGCAGAAGAGTAGAGCAGGGCAACGCCAAAGAAATAAAGCAATAATTCCGGGTGGTCCATCGAGTATGGAAATTTGTTAAATTGAGGCCGGAAGTTAAGGAAATCGAAGTAGGAATATTTGAATATATGAAAGAATTATCATAAATTGGCCTTTCGGAATAACCGATACATCCAAACTTTGATTTAACAGCAGGTGTTTAACTTTCCCGGATTTCGCAACAGCGCGTTAATTTAGTGAAACCAGGGAGGTATTTTTAAACAACTTCAGAAAAAACAATAATTGTCTGATATGAAGATAGAACAAATTTATACAGGCTGCTTGGCTCAAGGTGCCTATTTTATTGAAAGCGAAGGCGAAGCTGCTGTTATTGATCCCCTCCGGGAAACAGAGCCTTACATGGAACGTGCAGCCCGGAGCGGGGCGCAGATAAAATATATTTTCGAGACCCATTTCCATGCCGATTTTGTGAGCGGGCACCTGGATCTGGCCAAAAAAACAGGCGCTCAAATTGTTTACGGCCCCAAAGCCGAGACAGATTATGAGAAGTACACAGCCCGCGACGGAGAGGAATTCAAAATCGGAAAAATAACAATCCGGGTATTACACACTCCGGGACACACACCGGAAAGTACCTGCTATTTGTTGCTGGACGAATCCGGTAAACCACACTCCATTTTTACAGGAGATACCCTCTTTATCGGAGATGTTGGTCGCCCGGACCTGGCGCAGAAATCTACCGGGCTGACCCAGGAAGATCTGGCCGGCTGGTCTTTTGACAGCCTGCGCAATAAAATTATGCCACTTCCGGATGAGGTGATCGTTTACCCGGCACACGGTGCAGGTTCAGCTTGTGGAAAAAATATGAGCTCGGAGACCTGGAGTACTTTAGGTCAGCAAAAAGCGACAAATTATGCACTTCGGGCAGATATGACCCGCGACGAATTTATCGCAGAACTTACAGACGGCCTGCTACCACCACCTGCCTACTTTAAAGAAAATGCCCGGATCAATAAGTCGGGATACGAATCCATCGACAAGGTGATGAAGCGGGGCGCAAAGGCCCTTAGTCCGCAGGAGTTTGAAGCTGCTGCGAATGCTACCGACGCCCTGATGCTGGATGTGCGCAGTAAAGAAGATTTTGTAAAAGGATTTATCCCAAATTCTATCTTCATTGGCCTGGACGGCAGTTTTGCACCCTGGGTTGGTGCCCTGATCCCCGATCTGATGCAGCCAATCCTGTTGATTACCCCAAAAGGACAGGAGGCTGAGGCTGTCAAACGATTGGCGCGGGTAGGTTACGATAATGCACTCGGATACCTGGAAGGCGGTTTCGAAGCCTGGCAACAAGCCGGAAAAGAAGTCGATCAAATCGATACCATCAAAGCTGCCACATTTGATGTCCGTTATGCTGCTAACCCGAATATTTCCATTTTGGATGTGCGTAAACCCGGAGAATTTGAAGGCGAGCATATTGAAAATGCCCTGCATTTTTCGTTGGATGATATCTCCTCCAATATGCACCTGGTAGATAAGAATAATGAATACTACCTGCACTGCAGAAGCGGTTACCGATCCACGATTGCAGCATCCATTCTGAAATCCAGAGGCTTTGATAAGCTGGTGAATGTGCAGGATAAGTTTGAATCTATTATTGCCGGGGCGGTTCCTACGACAGACTTTGTCTGCCCAAGCACAAAAACTACAAATTAAACAGGAGTGGCTTTCGGATGTTTCCGGAAGCCACTTTTGTTTGAGAATAAAATCCGATATATGAAATACGGTTTTGTGATAGACAACCGAAAGTGTATTGGTTGTCATGCATGCACCACTGCCTGTAAATCTGAACACGATGTTCCGATTGGGGTAAACCGTACCTGGGTAAAACAGGTAGAGAAAGGAGAGTTTCCCAATACCCGGCGACTCTTTTCGGTGATGCGCTGCAACCATTGTACAGATGCTCCCTGCGTAGAAATTTGTCCGGTGGAAGCACTCTTCTTTCGCGATGATGGAATTGTGGATTTTGATAAAGACCGCTGTATCGGATGTAAATCCTGCATGCAGGCCTGTCCCTATGATGCGCTGTATATCGATCCTGAAACTCACACAGCTGCCAAATGTAATTACTGCGCCCACAGAATCGATATCGGCCTCGAACCAGCATGCGTGAATGTCTGTCCGGAGCACGCGATCATTTCAGGAGATATGGAAAACCCGGACTCCGAAATTACCCAATTGCTTTCCAGGCAACAGGTGAAGGTGCGTAAACCCGAAAAGGGAACCATACCCAATCTGTTTTACATAGATGCTGATGAAGCCTCCCTTAACCCAACTGCTACCGAAAAACCAGACGACTATTTCTGGAATTCGCAATCACTGGGAGTCGGACACTTCGCTAAGGAGGCCGAGAAAATGGCTTTCAGCAATCCGGATGTGGTGAGTGCCATTATGGAAGCTTCCGGAAATACCGCACAGGCCGGACAACTGGCCGAATCTGGTCCGCAAAGATCCGTAGATGTATTGACGAAGGGCCTGGGCGGAAAAGCCAAACTAACTTATAATTCTCCGGATAAAGGAATCCTTTGGGGATGGGAGGTGTCAACTTATGTATGGACCAAAGCCATCTCTGCCGGTGCTTTCCTCGTACCTTTTATGGCAGGCTTATTTGGTTTGCAACAATCAAGCGATATCACCTGGTGGAGTTACGGATTGGCCATGGTATTTTTAATCCTGACCGGTTTGTTTTTGGTAATGGACCTGGATCAGCCTAAGCGTTTTGTGTACGTGCTGCTACGTCCGCAATGGAAATCCTGGTTGGTGAAGGGAGGTTATGCCATTACAGCTTATGGTGGCTTGATTAGTCTCCTGGCACTTTGCGCCTTTATGAACTGGCAAATTCCACTTCTGAATTGGGTGACAGCCGGAGTAGCCGGATTAGTTGCTGTTTATACCGCGTTTTTATTCGCTCAAGCGAAAGGACGGGATTTCTGGCAGAGTCCGACCCTGGCCATTCACATGCTTGTACACAGCATCATGGCCGGAGCAGCCAGCTTCTTATTGCTTGGCTTATTTTTAGAAAGCCTGGCTTCCTGGATGCCCTTTTTGCAGAATGTATTATTGGCCACTATTGGTGTCAATATGCTTACGATGTTGATGGAGCTTACGATGACCCATCCGACCAACGATGCCAAAAAAGTGGTTCACATGATTACTTCTGGCCGCTACCGCAATTTATTCTTTGCCGGTGTGGTCTTACTGGGTAATCTGATTCCGGCAGCCCTGATGTTTGGATTTAATGTGCCACTTTATGCTTCGATTTCCGGATTGCTGGTGTTGATTGGCATTTTCTTTACAGAGAAGATCTGGGTAGAAGCCCCGCAACGCATTCCTCTTAGCTAAGCTTTAATTAAAGAAATCATGACACGCAAACATAGTCTCATAGAGCGGATTGCTGAAAAGCTAAAACTAATCCCAAATCTCGAAGAAAACCGGGAATTGGATATGGAACGGCTTACAGAACCCGGTGAACTCACCAAATTTCCTCCCATGGAATCCTGGGATAACTGGGAAGAATATGAAGCAACAGAACATCCCAAACGGGTGAAAAAGCGCTATACGATTGTGCCTACTACCTGCTTCAATTGTGAAAGTGCCTGTGGACTTACAGCTTACGTAGATAAAGACAGCGGCACCATTCGGAAATTTGAGGGCAATCCCCACCACCCGGGAAGCCGTGGCAGAAATTGCGCAAAAGGTCCTGCCACCATTAATCAAATAACCGATCCGGATCGGATTTTATATCCGCTTAAGCGCGTCGGAAAAAGAGGAGAAGGAAAATGGGAGCGCGTTAGTTGGGAGGAAGTATTAAACGATATTGCCGGCAGGATTAATAAAGCTTTACGCGAAGGTCGAAACAACGAGGTAGCATACCATGTTGGCCGGCCCGGGCATGAAGGTTATGCCGATCGGGTCTTGCAATCCTGGGGAGTAGATGGCCACAACAGCCACACCAATATTTGTTCCTCCGGTGCCCGTTTTGGATATAATCTGTGGTACGGTTATGATCGGCCTTCGCCCGACCATACCAATGCCCGCTTTATTCTGTTGATCTCCGCCCACCTGGAAAGCGGCCATTATTTTAATCCGCATGCCCAGCGTATCATAGAGGCTAAAATGAAAGGCGCCAAACTGGCGACCATGGATCCGCGCTTGTCTAACACAGCCAGTATGTCTGATTACTGGTTGCCCACTTACCCGGGCTCAGAAGCAGCCGTCCTGTTGGCTATGGCTAAGATCATTCTGGATGAAGGCCTGTACAACCGTCCATTCCTGGAAGATTGGACCAATTGGCAGGAGTATCTGGCGAAAAAACATACCGGCACCCCGGTAACATTTGACAATTATATCCTCAAAATGCGGGAGGAGTACGCAGAATACACCCCTGAGTTTGCCGAACAGGAAAGTGGCGTGCCCGCTGATAAAGTCGTTGAAGTCGCTCGTCAGATCGGTGCTGCCGGGGAGCATTTTGCTTCGCACAATTGGCGGAGTGCTGCTTCCGGAAATCTTGGAGGCTGGTGTGTCAGCCGTGCCCTGCATTTTCTGACCGTATTGACCGGTAGTGTAGGTACAAAAGGCGGGACTTCCCCCAATTCATGGAATAAATTTAAACCCAAATTTTTTGACGTGCCGCCTGCCCAGAAATTCTGGAACGAGCTACACTTTCCGAACGAATATCCGCTGTCTTTCTTTGAAATGAGCTTTTTGCTACCGCATTTCCTGAAGGAAGGACGCGCCAAATTGGATGTGTATTTCACCCGGGTATTCAACCCGGTCTGGACCTATCCCGATGGTTTTTCCTGGATGGAGGCCCTGATGGATGAAGATAAAATTGGCATGCACATCGCCATGACACCCACCTGGAATGAAACGGCCTTTTTTGCTGATTATGTATTGCCCATGGGGCATTCCGCCGAAAGGCATGATATAAACAGCTATGCCACCCACTCCGGCACCTGGATCGCTTTCCGCCAACCCGTTTTGCGGGAGGCCGCCCGACGTGCAGGGAAAGAGGTCGAGTTTACCTACGAAACAAATCCCGGAGAAGTTTGGGAAGAAGATGAATTTTGGATTGAATTGAGTTGGCGGATGGATCCCGACGGCAGTCTGGGCATCCGCAAGCATTTCCTTTCCCCTTACCGGGAAGGGCAGAAAATCAATATTGACGAATACTACCAGTACATCTTCGAGCATACCAAAGGATTGCCGGAGGCCGCAGCGAAAGAGGGCCTGAACGCACTGGATTATATGAAAAAATACGGTGCCTTTGAGGTGGAAAAACACGGCTATACCAAACACCTCAACGAATTGGATGCCAAAGCCTTGGAAGGATCGACGGTAGAACCTGGCACGGATGTGATCACCAAAAATGGTAATCCGATTGGTGTGATGATCAACGGCAAAGCCCGAACCGGATTTCCGACCCCCAGCCGCAAAAACGAATTTTATTCGCAAACTATGGTAGATTGGGGCTGGCCGGAGTATTCCTTACCGACTTATATTAAAAGCCATGTCCATCCCGAAAATCTGGATGCGGCAAAAGGCGAATACTGCCTCGTGCCTACATTCAGGCTTCCAACCCTGATCCATTCCAGATCGGGAAATGCCAAATGGCTCACCGAAATATCCAATCGGAATCCGATCTGGATGCACCCGGAAGACGCGCAACGTTTTGGATTCCAAACCGGAGATTTGGTGAAGTTGAACACAGATATTGGCTATTTTATTGATAAAGTATGGGTAACACAGGGCATGAAACCCGGGGTTGTTGCCTGCTCTCACCACCTGGGGCGCTGGCGTCGTCCGCAGGATGAAACCGGAAATCGCTGGGCGACCAATACCGTCAATATCACTAATGATGGCAAAGGCGGCTGGAAGATGAAAACCATTTCCGGCATAAAACCATTTGAAAGCAACGATGCAGATAGCAAGCGCATTTTCTGGTCCGATGGCGGTGTACATCAGAACATTACCCATGCCGTACACCCTGATCCAATCAGCGGTATGCACTGCTGGCACCAGCGCGTAAGGATCGAAGTGCCTGGCCCGGATGACTCCTACGGTGATATTTTCGTGGATACGCAAAAATCTTTCGATAATTATAAAGAATGGCTGGCGAAAACACGTCCGGCTCCCGGCCCGAATGGCCTGCGCCGACCACTATGGTTTAAGCGGCCACTCCGTCCGATTGAAGAGAAGTTTTACATTAAAAAAGAGGAGTAGGGAGTAGGTTTTAATGTTGAATGCTGAATTTTTAATGTTGAGTTCTGAGTTGTCAACTCTCAACTCTAAACTTTAAACTTTAAACTCTAAACTCTAAACTCTCAACTGAACATCAAGTCCTTCATACCGATACTGAGGTGGTTGCCGAATCATCCACGCAAATCATACCGAGCAGATTTGATTGCAGGTCTCACTGTGGGTGTTATTTTGGTACCACAGGGAATGGCCTATGCCTTATTGGCAGGAATGCCACCTATTTACGGTTTGTACGGCGGATTGATACCACTATTAATTTATGCCATTTTTGGATCATCCCGCCGCTTGTCTATTGGTCCGGTCGCTATTGATGCCTTATTGATACTGGCCGGTATTAGTCAGCTGGCTGAGCCACTGAGTGCAGAATACGTTCAACTGGTGCTGCTTTCTGGCTTGATGATTGGTGTTTTTCAGGTCATGATGGGTCTTTTTCGCTTGGGGTTTCTGGTGAATTTCCTTTCTCACCCGGTCGTACTGGGCTTTACTTCTGCTGCTGCGGTTATCATTGCCATTAGCCAGTTGAAAGACCTTCTGGGCATTCAGGTGCCTCGGTTCTCGCATATTTATGAAACGGCCAGATACGTTTATTTACAGATTGCCGAAACCAATCTCCAAACCTTAGCGATTGGAGTGGGGGGGATTATCCTGCTCCTGATTTTTACACGGATAAACAAGCGGATTCCCGCAGCATTGATTACCATGATTCTGGGGATTTTGGTTGTACGGATTTTTGATCTGGACAAGATGGGGATTGCGATTATTGGAGAAGTGCCATCCGGTTTGCCAGGCTTTAAATCGGTTTCAGGAACCTGGGCCGATATGCAGGCGGTGTTGCCAACCGTACTTACAGTCTGTTTTATTGGCATTGTAGAATCCATTAGTATTGCCAAATACCTGGAAAGTACAAATCGGGATCATACGGTACGCCCAAATCAGGAGTTGATGGCGCTTGGATTGTCAAAAGTAGTGGGTAGTTTTTTCCAGGCAATACCCACTTCGGCTAGTTTTACCCGATCTGCTGTAAATAATGAATCAGGGGCTAAAAGCCAGCTTTCTGCGGTGGTTTCGGCTATTTTAATTGGCCTGACCCTGCTGTTTTTGACCCCCTTGTTTTTCTTTCTGCCAAAGGCCATTCTGGCAGCAGTCATCCTGGTGGCTGTGCGGAAATTATTCCATTGGAAAGAAGCACTACGCTTCTGGAAAGTATATCCGTCTGACTTTTTAATGATGCTTACCACCTTTGTGGTGACCTTGTTATTGGGTATTCAGGAAGGCGTTTTGTCTGGAGTTTGTCTATCCATTGTGTTGATGGTTTACCGAAGCTCCCGACCGCATGTGGCTGAGTTAGGTATGATTCCCGGCACTACACAATACAGGAATGTGACTCGGTTTCCGGACGCTATTCAATATGATGATATTTTGATTTTGCGCTTTGATGCTCCCTTGTATTTTGGGAATGCAGCTTATTTCAAGGATACGATTTTAAGGGAAACAATAAAAGAGGAAAATCTGGAATTAGTGGTATTGGATGCCAGCAGTATGTATGATCTGGATAGTACAGGTATTGATGCCCTGATCGAAGTCATTGAAACCATTCGGAAGGAAGGCAAAACCTTCTTTGTAAGTGGTGCATTAGGACCGGTTCGGGATCGTCTGCATGAATCAGAACTCAGCAAGTTGATTGGTCCGCAAAATCAATTTCTGAACGTACATCAGGCTGTACAATATTTCCGAACTTCCGATAAAGAGGCGTTTTGGAAAAACGCTGCTATACAAACGAATGTAGAAAATCTCTAGTCGTGTGATTTATATCACGGACTGATATTTTGGGATGCTCTAAATTTGTCAAAAAATAATTTGATGATGAATTTATTGAAACGCGTTTTCGGAGAAAGTAAACAACCAGAGTGGAGCGAAATAATTGGTCGTGGTGCTCAAATTATCGACGTGCGTACACCGGCAGAATATCGGGGTGGACATGTCAAAGGCTCTAAAAATATTCCCTTGTCAGATTTGGGAGGACATTTGGAAAAATTGAAAAAAGCTGGAAAACCCATTATTACCTGCTGTGCTTCCGGACAACGGAGTGGTGTAGCCCAACGTAAAATGGAATCGCTTGGAATGGAGGCATATAACGGTGGCCCGTGGCAACGTGTGGCTCAGATTATCCAGTCCTAACAAAACTGATTACTGATGCAGAATGATTCAAAAGATTGTCGAATTAATCGTTGGGAAACCCTGAAGCAAAAGCTTAATAATTTGAAGCCAAGTGCTTTTCAGGAAGCTATTTCTCAAGAGGACGGGCATATTTTGATCGATTGCCGCAGGAGAGAAGAATTTCTCCTGCGGCATCTGCCGTCGGCCATGAATATAGATTACCTGGCCTATAATTTTCTGGACGATCTGGAACAATTGGATCCGGAAAAAACGTATCTGGTGTATTGCCGGTCTGGTCGCCGCAGTATTCGTACCTGTACACTCCTGCAAAACAGCGGCTTTAAAAAAGTGTATAATCTGGATGGCGGCTTAAACGCCTGGGAGCAGGAATTTGGCTTAAATGGTTTACTGGCAGCTCCTGAAAGTGATAAATAAAATGGTGGTGTAATAGGAAAGATAAAAAGCCCGAATAAACCCCGGAAATCCAAGATCTAAAGCGAAGAAGTGTAATTCCCTTTCACGTTTACTAAAACACGTTGATCATGGTACAACTTATTCAAGCTGTCAGCCAGCCCTGGCATTGGGCCGTTTCGGGTTTTCTTATTGCTGTGGTCATGTTTTTAATGCTCTACAGCGGGCGTCGCTTTGGCATTTCCTCTTCTTTCGAAACTTTCTGTGCCATTGGTGGAGCAGGAAAACATATTTCCCTTTTTAATTTTAACTGGAGAATTGGACAATCCCAATTGGTCTTCATACTAGGATCTATTATTGGAGGCTTTATTGCGGTTACCTGGTTGCATAATCCGGAGCCGATGGCTTTATCTGAATCTACCCGCTTATACTTGACCAGCTTGAGTTTAGGGCAACCTGACCCAAATCAAGGAGGAGGGCTGGTGCCTGTGGAGATTTTTAACTGGCAAAGTCTTGCCAGTTGGCAGGGAATTGTCTTATTAGTCGGAGGAGGCATTTTGATCGGGTTTGGTACCAGATATGCGAAAGGCTGTACCTCCGGGCATGCCATAAGTGGACTGTCCAATCTACAATTACCATCCCTTATTGCAGTAGTCGGTTTTTTTATGGGCGGCCTAATTATGACTAATTTTTTGCTTACTCCGCTAATTCAAAGTATGCTAATACCCTAACTCCTGTGACTAGAATTTACACTTTTTCCACCTTGCTTTTTCTGTTGATTTCCTATTCGGCGAAAGCCCAGGAAGGACTTACTGTAAAACCCGTGGCAGCGATGCAGACCTGGGGTGTCTATACGACCAATGAAGCTGTTTTTGATCCCGATCTCCAAAAATATGACCCGGTAAAAGATCAGGTCAATATTTACATTCGCCGCACCCGGTTGGGCGTGCTGGTTAAGAAAGACGATTGGATCAGCCTGCGGCTGGTCGGCGCATTTGACAATATCGGACATAATCCCCTGGCTGGAACGGTAGGCGGTACCAATAACGGTTCTTTTCCGGTTTTTGGCTTGTGGGATGCGGTATTTGATCTTAAAATCAGCCGGAAATCAGATGCACTTCATGTGCTTGGTGGCTATTATACACCTATCGTCAGTCGGGAATCGGTTACCTCTGCCTTTAAGGTTTCCAGCATGGAGAAATCCTTGTCCCAGACCTATATCCGACAGCATCTGACAGGTAAAGGACCGGGACGTACTACCGGCGTTACTCTGGGTGGGATACTTTTTAATGCTGCACATACCCAGGGGATTAAGTATGCTTTTGGGATGCACAATCCTGTTTTTACCACGCTTGGAGCGGAAGGAAGCAGGCCGATGTGGGCAGGCAGACTTGTTTGGTATTGCGGGCAATTGGAAGGTCAGAAATTTCAAATGGCTGAGCCGGTATTTAGTGCCACTAAGACCAATATTCTGACGCTGGGTACATCCGGAACCTATCAGGGAGAAACCTATCTGTTTAAATCTTCCTGGAGTGGCGGAGTCGATATGCACGCCCAATGGCAACAATTTTCGCTCGAAGGCGAATGGTACTTCCTGGGACGCAATTCTGCCGATTTTTCGAATGTTGAACAAACCGGTTTTTTGCGGGCAGCCGCCTATTTACCCTTCCGGGAAAAACACCTCCTGGAACCAACTGTGATGTGGATGTTCTTTCGCGGAAGCATGACAGGTTTTGAGCAACTGGAAGCACAAACCCTGGGGAGTTTTTCAGGAGCAGAAAGTACTGTTGATGCCGGTGTGAATTGGCATCTGACAAAACAAAAGGTCAAAATTTATGTGCACTATAACTGGCGCCTGGCAGATTCTGGTGCTCTGGGTGCAGGGGCCGCAAATAATTTGTATTTCTACCAGCCAGGCGTGGAGGCAATAAAACGCGGCAACTGGCTGGGTATTGGTGTAAATGTCGTTTTATAAGAACGTGTTTGGGAATTGCTTTTGGATGCATTAGTGAACAAATTTTATTCTGAACGACCTGCCTGCCTGCGATCTAAAGAGCGGGCAGGGGCATTTTTTCAGTCGAATGCGGGTTGCAAATCCCGACCATAGGGCGGGGCAATCCGGCTAAGAAAAATAACAAAGGGCAGGATTAAATTTGCCGCTAAGGCGCCGAAGTGTAAATCCTAAACACGTTCTAAAAAAATCGAAGAATGGATAAAGAAAGTATTGAATCCTGGGTGCAGGAACATTTTTCCCAAATAACCGACCCCGCACTCATTAAAGAGATTGCCGAATATGGCCTGATCAAAACCTTCAAAGGGGGAGAGATCATTATGGACTATGGAAGTTATATCCGAATGGTACCCCTGGTGATTAAAGGAGCTATTAAGGTACTTCGGGAAGATGATCAGGGCAGAGAATTGTTCCTGTATTATTTGCAGGAAGGCGATACCTGTCCGGCATCTTTCACCTGCTGCCTGACGAGCAAACGAAGCTTTATTAAGACTGTAGCCGAAGAAGATACAACCGTGCTGACACTTCCTGTAAAACAGGTCGATGATTGGATTAGTAAGTACCGCAACTGGAAAGACTTTATTATGATGGCTTACGATTTTCGAATCATGGAGCTGGTGCAAACCATTGATAGTATTGCCTTTATGCGAATGGATGAACGGCTTCTTAAATACCTGGAAGATAAAGTAGAGGCTACTGGTGTCCGTACCATACAAAGTACCCATCAGGAAATTGCCTGGGATTTGAATGCTTCCCGGGAGGCCGTTTCCCGCCTGCTCAAAAAATTGGAAGATCAGGGTACCATTAAGTTAGGTCGAAACAGAATAGAACTTTTAAAATAACCTGCTTATGAAAAACTGGCGCTTTTTATTGATCGGTATGCTCTTCGGAATCATTATGACCAAATCTCAGGCTGTCTCCTGGTACCGAATCCAGGAAATGTTTCGATTTGAGAGTTTTCACATGTACGGGATCATGGGAAGTGCCGCACTTTTTGGTATCATTTTTATCTTTTTGATCAAGAAGTATAAATTGAATGATGCAGCCGGAGAAGCTATGGATATCAAACCCAAAGAAAAAGCCTTCTGGCGCTACCTGTTGGGAGGTACGATTTTCGGTTTGGGTTGGGCTATGACAGGTGCTTGTCCGGGTCCGCTTTACGTGTTGGTTGGCAATGGCATCCTCGTCATGCTGGTCGTCCTCGTTAGTGCTGTTTTAGGTGCCCTGATCTACGGGGCTGTTCGAAAGTATTTGCCGCATTAACATCCACCCAATCTGCCCTCTTTTTTTGTTGAAAATCACAGGATCCAAGTGATCAATATCACTGATTAACTATTGCTATACCCATAACTTTGTAATAGTGAATAAGGAAAGGTATTTCCGGCTTTTCGCTTTATTATATGAACATAACATCATTAATTCATAAATAACGGTTATGAAAGTAGAGCAAATTTATACGGGTTGTTTAGCAGAAGCTGCTTACTACATTGAAAGTAAAGGGGAAGCAGTAATAATTGATCCCTTGCGGGAAACAAAACCATACTTGGAGCGGGCAGAGAAGGACGGAGCAAAGATCAAATATGTATTGGAGACGCATTTTCATGCGGATTTTGTTTCCGGACATTTGGATTTGGCTAAAAAGACGGGTGCTACCATTGTCTATGGTCCAACAGCAAAACCCAATTTTGAGGCTTATATTCCAAAAGATGGCGAAGAATTGAAAGTAGGAGATGTAACCATCGTGGTGTTGCATACGCCTGGCCACACCATGGAAAGTACCACCTACCTGCTTCGGGATGAAACCGGAAAGGATTATGCCATTTTTACGGGTGACACCCTCTTTATCGGAGATGTAGGTCGTCCGGATTTGGCTGTCAAATCTGATTTGAGCCGAGAAGATCTTGCCGGATTTTTATTCGATAGCCTGCGAAATAAAATCCTGCCATTAGCAGATGAGGTGATCGTCTTTCCAGGCCATGGTGCCGGTTCGGCCTGTGGTAAAAAAATGAGCGATGAAACCTCTGCTACTCTAGGTGACCAAAAGCTTTTGAATTATGCCTTAAAGGCGGATATGACCAAAGAGGAATTTATCAAAGAGGTCACCGACGGACTGGTAGAACCGCCTCAGTACTTCCCTAAAAATGCGGTCATGAACCGCATGGGCTATGAATCTATTGATGATGTAATTGCTCGGGGTATGACTCCGCTCAACGTTGCGCAATTCCAGGCAGTCTGGGAGACAGAAGATGCGTTGGTACTTGATGCCCGTCACAAAGACGAGTTTGTAAAAGGATTTATCCCGGGTTCGATTTTCATCGGAATTGATGGCAGCTTTGCTGCATGGGTAGGGGCTTTAATTACTGACTTGAATCAACCAATAATCTTTTTGGCTCCCGACGGTAGAGAAGAAGAAGTTGTCACACGTCTGGCACGGGTTGGATATGACAATGCCCTTGGTTTCCTGAAAGGCGGAATAGACGCTTGGGTAGAAGCTGGAGGTGAATTGGATACCGTTACAGAGATTAGTCCGGCTCAATTGGCTGAAATGGCAGAAAATAGCGGATTCAATATTCTGGATGTTCGGAAAGAATCTGAATTTAATAGTCAACACTTTGAAGGCGTCGAAAACTTTCCTCTGGACTTTATCAATCGGAACATGAGTAATCTGGATCCGAAAAAGCGCTATATCCTGCATTGTGCCTCCGGATTCCGGTCTGTTATTGCAGCCTCCATCCTCAAAGCACGGGGTTATCAGGATATCTGGAATGTGCCTGGCGGTTTCCAGGCCATGATTCATACTTCCTTACCGGTTTCTGCCTTTCAAGAGCAGAAAACGATGCTTTAACAACTTCAATAAATATAATAATAATGGCAAAATATTCAATGCCCCGGATAGGGGATCAGGCACCAGACTTTACGGCGCAAACAACCCAGGGAAACCTTACCTTTGCTGATTATAACAAAGGAAAGTGGGTAGTTATGTTTTCGCATCCCGCCGATTTTACGCCAGTGTGTACCACGGAAATGAGTGGCTTCGCTCTGGAAAAAAATTGGTTCGAGTCAATGGATGCCAAGTTGTTGGGTTTAAGTATAGACAGCATACACTCGCACCTTGCCTGGATTGACAATGTTCGTAAAAACCTGGGAGTAACCATGGATTTTCCAATTATTGCCGACCTGGATATGAAGGTTGCCAAGTTGTACGGCATGCTGCACCCTGGAGAAAGTAATACCGCCGCTGTTCGGGCTGTGTTCTTTATTGATCCCGCCGGTAAAATCCGTTTGATCATGTATTATCCCCTGAATGTTGGCCGAAACATGGACGAAATCAAACGAGCACTTTTGGCCTTGCAAACAGCCGATACCTTTAAATGTGCGATGCCATTAAATTGGGAAAAAGGCGATAAGGTGATTATTCCGCCTCCAAAAACATTCCAGGAAATGGAAGACCGCCTCACAGAGCCTGATATTGAACTGATCGACTTTTATCTGGCTAAAAAGGATTTACCTGTTCACCAGATGAATTAAAAACAAGCTTCATAGTAAGAAGAAAGGGCTTGGAGTTGGTACAATATTATCCGGGGGGCTAATATTACCAATTTCAACTCTTTCTTTTTTTCTGCTCGGCCTTATCATCTATCTTAAGGCTGAATTAGAGAAAAATGGATAAAAAAGAAACCATCTCCTTGCTTCGACGCTATTTTCAGCAGCTTCAAAATCAGGAAATTCTCGAGTCTATTGAGTCCGTTTCCAGCTGGATGGACTTTTCGGAGGATATTGTTATTTTGGAAGTGGGTGATCTGATTCGGGTTGTTCCGATGGTGATCAAAGGGGTGGTAAAAGTTTTTCGGGATGATGAAGAGGGACGAAGCGTTTTTCTCTATTATATACGCGCTGGCGAAAGCTGTGCTTTCACACTGAACTCCTGTATCCGACAAGAAAAAAGCCAGGTCAGAGCTATTGCAACAGCCGGAACAAACCTGCTGGCCATTCCCGCCCAAATGACCTACGAGCTAAATCGAAAATTTCCCCTTTGGCAGGAATTTATTACCGATACCTATGCTGCCCGTTTTCATGAATTACTTCAGGTAATCGATAGTATCAGCTTCCAACACATGGATACCCGACTAATCGGATACCTAAATACAAAAAGAGATCTAACCAATTCCTCTATCCTGACACTTTCCCACCAGGAAATCGCCAATGATCTGAACACCAGTCGGGAAGTAATATCCAGACTCCTAAAGCAACTGGAACACCAGGGGAAAGTTGAATTACATAGAGGGAGGATTGTTGTTCTGTGATCCAGTGATTCAGCATTCAAAAAAATGGTCTATGCCTTTGGCTTGGTCTAGCTTGCCTGTTGGCTTCACGGTCTAAGCTTTGCGGTCTAAGTAATGTTGGCTAAAAAATAGACCGAATTTCCAGGACGAACATTTATTCAAAACTCAAAATTAAGACTTGAGAATTCGGTAGTAAGTGGTCCTGTGCCCCGATAGCTATCGGGGTGGTCCTGTGACCCTGTGAGTTAGTGGGTTAGTGATCTCAATAAAAATTAAAAATTATGACTTAAGAATTCGATAGTGGTCCTGTGGTCCTGTGGTCCTGTGGTTCAGTGAGTTAGTTGGTTAGTGATCTCAATAAAAATTAAGACTTAAGAATTCAATGGTTTGTGTAACAAAAGTCACCGTTAGGCAGCCATATAATCCCTTACTTTTGAATTATGAAAGCATTGCCGAAATGGATGAAGTTCTTATTAGTCTGCCTAATTTGTTTAAGCATTATAACAGGCATCGGATTGCTAATTGATCATTTTGTAAATTCATAAAAAACAGAGTCATGAAAAAGAACGTTGGAACTACCGATAAATATGTTCGTTTGGTAGGTGCGGTAGCGATTATCGCCTTATTAGCTACAGGTACGGTTGCAATTGCAAGTACGCTCGGAATCATCCTGGCAGTTGCGGGTGCCATATTCTTATTTACCGGTCTGACAAATTGGTGTGCTATTTACTCGCTTATTGGCGTATCCAGCTGTCCGGTAGAGGAAGGCAAAGCCTAGGTTATTAAAAATCCCGAATTCCGGATTGCTCCGAAATTCGGGATTTTTAGATAAATACCTACGACTTCTCTCCATCCAATCCATAAATAACCTGCCCCTTAAAATCATGCGGAAATTCCTCCACTCCGGGGAAACCTAATTTTATGTCCCGGCCATTGTAGGGAATGTAATCAGTTCCAAAAAGGTAATCCCAGATAGCCAGAGAAATTCCGAAATTGACGCCATATTTTTTCTCAGCGGGCAAATCATAGGCATGATGCCAAATGTGCATTTCCGGACTGTTAAACAGCTTTTTCATCCAGGGACCTATTACAAAATATCCCAGCACGATCAGTCCCAGGATACTCGCTCCTTTTTGCCAGGCAAGCGCTCCGTCTAATAAATGCAAATCGAAAGAGGAGGTAGCCAGAGCCACGCCAATCAGACCCCCCAGAATAGCACCACTTGTTTTTCCGCTTACAGTAATATTGGAATGGTTGTAATGGCCAATAGCCAAACTGAAAATATGGATAATGAAAAAATCATATAAACCGATACCCAGCAGGGCGAGGGGAATGTATTCAATGCTGCGATACACCAATGTTTCCATCCAGTGATAGCGCAGGTGGGCCGCAAATCCCATTTCTTCTACGGAGTGATGAACCTGGTGAAAGCGCCAAAGTCGGGCACTGCGGTGTAATAAGCGGTGTACCCACCATTGCACAAAATCACGCACCACAAAACCAATCAATAATATGCCCCACATCGGGAATTTCTGAAGTGGATTTGATGCCTGCAAATCAAAACCGGTTAATCCCCGTATTCCGGAATTAAAAAGATTTACCACCACATCAGATGCAGCATTATATATGATCAGCGAGAACAGGAAAAAATTGAAAAACATATAGAAAAAGTCCAGCCAGAAATCCTTCCGGAACTTAGCCTGATTTTTTCGCCAGGGTGTCAATAATTCCAAAGCAAAAAAGAAGGCTGAAACGAGTAGTAGCCAGTAAAAATAATTGTGCCAGCCTGGATGTGTAATTTCATGCCAAAGGTAGTTGCCATAGCCTGCATACCCGTTTCGAATGATCTCCCAAATATTCATATTCTCAACATTATTCCGTAAAATTCTGGAAAAGCCACCATTATTCTGGTGACCAATATCACTTTTAAAAAATAAAAACAGCGGGGAGTTGTATAAACAAGGGGGGCACTTTATGGTTGAAAAAATAAACTCGGATCTTTTGTCCCAGATTAAACAGCCACTAAGGCCAGATTAACACAAAACTATTTCCAATTGTGGAATGTTATATGATCATATTTTCATAAATTTGCAGAATGGAATCATCAAAGACAACTAAACCTTTTGTACTCGATAAAGCAGAGGCGGAGCGCCTGGAGCGGATTGCTTTTATCCTGAAAACAGTTGCGCATCCAATTCGTCTGGGGATCATCAAATTGCTGGAAGAACATCCAAAAATGAATGTAACTGAAATATGCGATCGATTAGATTCAGAGCAATCGCTGACCTCACATCACCTGCAGAATATGCGCCTTAAAGGCCTGTTAAGTGTGAAAAGAGAGGGAAGAAGCATGATGTATTCCCTCAAAGAACGTGATGTGTCTCTAATCATTGATTGCCTGGATAATTGCCAGTGTAATATGTAAACAAAATATCCAATCCATTTTATTTAACTGTTGGCCAACAGGCCAATTAAACTGATATTTGGGAATGTCCATATTCGGAAAGGGATCTAAACTCTATAGTATTTTTGCCTTTAAATGCCCCAAGTGCCATGAAGGCGATTTGTACGAAACAGGCAGCTTCTCCTTTGATAAGCCCTTTGAAATGCCTGAGCGTTGCCCAAACTGTAAGCAATCGTATATGCCGGAACCAGGGTTCTACTACGGATCTATGTTCCTGTCTTATATCTTCTCAGCATTTTTTAGCCTCTTTTTTGTCATGTTTTTTCATTGGGTTTTGGGCTGGTCAATCGGCGCTTCCTTTGGCTTACTTATTGGTGTCGGATTGGTATTCTTTGTCTGGTTTTTTCGTTTTGCCCGTGCCCTTTGGATTAACCTAAATGTGCATTACGATTCCACAAAATCACTTAAATCAAATACCAGATGAATCTGAATCCGGAAAAAGAAACCTACGAGGCAATTGCCAAAATCATCGAGAGCGATACGAGTCCGGTAGGCATTGATGCCAAAAAGACCCATATCCTGATCCTGGATAAATTGCTCGCTTTAGAAGAGCGATTGATTCGCATCGAAAAGAAACTGGACAGTAACAAATAACACGTTCCCATTTAAGAACCTTGCTTCCCATCTTTTTGGTTCTTGAAATTACACCACATGCGTTTGAAATCCCGTTTGCCCATTCTTGGGGCCCTGGAAACCTATACCCGGTCTATTTTTAAACAAGACCTGATTGCCGGACTGACAGTGGGCGTTATGCTGGTACCACAGGGTATGGCCTATGCTATGCTGGCTGGCCTCCCTCCGATTTATGGTTTGTATGCTTCCGTTGTCCCCTTGCTGGTTTATGCCGTTTTGGGTACCTCCAGACAATTGGCCGTTGGGCCGGTAGCCATGGTTTCACTCCTCGTAGCCGCAGGGGTAGGGGAGCTGGCATCCGTTGGATCCGAAGCTTACATCGGTTATGCCCTCTTGCTGGCTTTAATGGTCGGCGTCATTCAATTTGCTATGGGACTATTCCGGCTGGGCTTCCTCGTAAACTTCCTGTCGCATCCGGTGGTCAGTGGATTTACCTCTGCAGCAGCTTTAATCATTGGATTTAGTCAGCTTAAACACCTCTTGGGAATTGACCTGGCGCGCAGTAATTTTATTTTTGAAGTTATTTCGGCTGCCGCCGAACGGATTTCCGAAACCCATCTGCCAACCCTCCTGATTGGAGCTGTTTCCATCGGACTGCTCTTCCTCATTAAAAAGAAAAAATGGAGCATCCCGGGTCCTTTGGTGGTCGTCACCCTTGGTATTAGCCTCGCCTGGGGACTTCAATTAGCAGATGCAGGCGTAAAAATTGTCGGGAAGGTACCGGGGGGTTTACCTGCTTTCAATCTGCCGGCCTTTGACTGGGCAGCCATTCAAGTACTCTTACCCATAGCCCTAACCATCTCCTTTATAGGTTTTATGGAAAGCATAGCCGTTGCCAAGGCTATTCAGAAAAAGCATAAAAATTATAAGCTGGAAGCGAATCAGGAACTAATAGCCCTGGGTGCGGCAAATATGCTAGGTTCTTTATTTCAGGCTTTTCCGGTAACGGGCGGTTTTAGTCGGACTGCTGTAAATGATCAGGCCGGTGCCAAAACGACACTGGCTACCATTTTGAGTGCGCTTTTGGTTGTCCTGACCCTGCTATTTCTGACACCCCTGTTTTTCTTTTTGCCGAAAGCCATCCTGGCAGCTATTATCATGGTTGCCGTTGTCGGCCTGATCGATTGGCAGGAAGCCCTCCACCTTTGGAAAGTTGATCGCACCGATTTTTGGATGATGCTGGCCACCTTTGCGGGTACCCTGTTTATCGGTATCGAACAAGGAGTCTTAACCGGAGCTCTACTATCAATGGGACTTTTAATTTTCCGGACTGCTCGTCCACATATTGCGGTACTGGGGAAAATACCGGGGCATCCGCATTACCGGAATGTTATTCGATTTGAGGAAGTAGAACAACGGCCGGATATCCTGATCTTTCGATTTGATGCCCGTCTGTATTATGTGAATCTAAATTATTTCCGCTCCAATCTGGATGCCTTGATGGATGACAAGGGGGATGCCCTGCGTCTCGTGATTTTCGATGCCAGTAGTGTCAATGGGGTAGACAGCAGTGCTGTTACAGAATTATTGAATCTGCTGGAAGATTTCAAAAAGCAAAACATCAGCCTCTATTTGGTCGGACTAAAAGGGCCTATTCGGGATCAACTTCAGAAATCAGGGTTTACTAAAAACCTGGGCGAAGATCATTTTTTCCTGCGCATTCAACATGCGGTAGATTTTTACGATAAAAAATCAGGTACTAAACTCCAGCGTGAGTACGTATTGCAGGCCGACGATCTTTAATCTCCCTTAATGGTTTCGATAGCCTGGCCACTGATCAGGTTACCAAAGAAAATGGCGTTTGCCGTAATTTTCTGGGTCCCATACCAATAGGCTCTGAAATTGGGATTGTCACTTACACAAATAACCCGACCGCGGCCTATGCCGCTTACTACCAGGGCAGGTGATTCTCGCAGAAGTTCAACCTGACTTCTATGCACATAACCGGAATAAACCGGGTTGTCGCTATACCGAATCGGACTGGCATAAGGATTTTCCGTGGCATCCAGGAAAATAGTACCTCGACGGAATACCGGAAGTGTACTTCCTTTAATCCCAAAAAGTAAGGGATGGCTGCGATCAACTTCCGTTTGGAGGATCGCCCCGCCAATAACAAAGCTCCCCTTATTCGCCGAAAGGCCGCTGTAAGATTTCCATGTCTCTACAGGATCTCCTTCTTTTTCCACCTTCATTTTAGCTCCTGATAATTGGTTGTTTATTGCCCAATTAACGGCTCCGCGCTGGCACCAGAGGGTGCCACCTGAGCGAACCCAATCTTTGATTTTTTTGATACCATTTGCTTCTATGGCTGAGTATGACCCATCTGCCATCAAAATGACATTATAGCGGTCCAAATCAATGCGATGTATGCGGTCAGCCTCTACGATACTGGCCGGAATGCCAAAACGCTCCTCCAACAGGTACCATAGTTCACCCACTTCATAGGCACTCGAACTCGATCCTCCAATTAATAAAACGGAAGGGAGCCGAAGTGTCTCAAACTGATTGCTTCCAAAATCAATGCCGACAGGTGTTAAACCGGTATCAGCATCATAAAATCGGATGTTATTCTCCCGGCTGATTTGTTGAATATAAGCGTACAAGACTTCCGGATCCATACCCTGATTGGCAACCTGGATCATCAGCGTGCCCCGGTCAAAGCTTCTGGCTGTTGTTTGAAACGGTTCGGTCGCTACTTTTACCCGGAGACCACTTTCCAGCAACTGATTTAGTGCCTGAGGTGCCTGGTAATCATCCCACTCCAGCAAGTAGGCATATTCACTATACTCGGGTTGAATAATTGCCTTCCAACTGGATGCACTACATAAAGGGCCAATCATGGCCGGCGAAAAATTCGAACGATCCAGAACGGTATAATCCAGATTAAAGGCCAAGGGCAGGGTCCAGGCAGAAACATCATAAAAGAGGCTGTCCTGAAACGTTGTAGTTGACTCAAAGATGGTTCGAATCAATCTGTATTGATCTTGTCCGAGTGGCACGACAAAGGCTTTGCCAGGCTCATAGGTTTTTCCATCTACCTGACTGGATGTTTTCAACTCATAGACATTAACCTGGTGCCGTTCCAGCAATTCCACAAATTTTTGCAATTTGCTCTGGTCGTGCAGATCTCCAAACATATAGGCTTTTTGGCGGTCTGCTGCTGCTTCCTGTTTGGCATCCTGATAAAAGCGATGTTGGTAGGAGAGGAGTTCTGTTCTTAATGTTTGGGCACCTTTGAGGGTTGATCGGGCCGCCGTCAGCTGATTGCGGATGGTAAAAGGAAAACGCAGCAAACCGTTGTCGCTTTCCTGAACATGTCCGCGGCTACTTGCCTGCTCAAAAAGAATACCGACAGACCCGTTGATGTCCGGATAAGTTGATCCTTTACCGTAATAGAAATCATCATAGCTCTCCTGGGTATAGTACAGAGAGCCAATCTCATCCATAGCACTGGCGTGAAAGCGACCAAGCTTTCCGGTGAGGTCTTGGTTTTCTGCCGGCGTAAGCGGGTTGGTGCGTTGTGGTACACCGGGCTGGAAGAAAAAGCTGGCATTTGTACCCATTTCATGGTGATCGGTCAGCACATTCGGTTTCCATTGGTGAAAGAGCTGAAGCCTGCCCTGACTTTCCGGGTGCTGTGCCAAAAGCCAGTCTCTGTTGAGGTCAAACCAATAGTGATTCGTGCGGCCGCCCGGCCAAACCTCATTGAATTCACGGCTTTGCGGATCGGCATTACTACGGGCTGATTTGTGCATATTTGCCCAGGTACTAAAACGCTGGAATCCATCCGGGTTAAAGCAGGGATCAAGCAGGATGACGGTTCCATCCAGCAATTTTTCGATTTCCCGGCCTTTCCCGGCAGCCAGGTAATACGCCAGCAGTGCGGAAGCATTGGATCCACTGGCTTCATTTCCATGAATACTGAATCCCTGGTAAACGATCACCGGTTCCTTACTCATATCAACAGGCCCAACATCCGGATCTGCATTTCGGAGGTGCTTTTCGCGAATGTCTTCCAGCCGATCCAGGTTTTTCTTAGAGCTGATCGTGAGCAGTAATAAGGGGCGGTCTTCATAGGTGCGTCCGTATTCCTGCCATTGCACACGATCGGAAGATTCGGCTAATTCAATCATATAGCGCACCAACTGATCGTGGCTCATATGCCAGGCACCGATCTGAAAACCCAACACCTGTTCCGGACTGGGAATATCCTTTTCGAAAGCAACTTCCGGGAAATAATAATCAAGTGAAATTTCCTGGGCAGCCAGGGTATTGGAGCTTAAAAGAAAAACTAAGAACAGAAAGCGGCTATACATGATCTTTAAGATTTGATATTAGAAGGCATAGAAGCCGTTGAAAACCGGGGTGAAAATTAAAAACTAAGATTTAAAAACTACTCGGGTTGCATCCATTACCTTTGCGGTATAATAGGTTCAAATGTATGTTTTATTAATAAGTGTAGTGATCGGGCTCTTTGTAGCCATGCTTTTTGTGAACGTCTATTTTCGGGTCAAGGTTTTCCGGGCTTACCGGGTATTGGTTGAAAACAACATAGATTTTGGAGCCACCCATATTTTCAATCAAAAAAAAATGGAAACCGAAGTAATACCAAAGTATCCGGAGTTTAAGCGGGAAATTGAAACTTTTGTGAGTCATATTCGGTATTCTATTCGGATGGCTACTGTTTTGGTCCTCCTCATAACCCTGTTTGGAGCAATTCTGATGTATTACCGCTAGAACGGAGCTCCTTTGAAAATTCCTTTCAATTAAATATACGGATCGGGTTTTATACTTCGTTCAGACAGGTGATTAAAATAAGAACAATGAAACAAATTGCATTTTATACGCTGTTGCTGTTTAGCGGACTATCGCTAACGGGTTGTTTTGAGATTCTGGAAGAAGTTCAACTAGCTTCTGATGGAACTGGTGATCTCAAAGTGACAGTTAATTTGAGCCAAAGTAAAAGCACGCTGGCGAATTACCTTAAAATGGGGGAGTATGAAGGGTATGAAATTCCTTCAGTAGCCGAACTTGAAAAAGAAATTATCCGGGTGCGTGATGTACTTCGATCTGTGAATGGCATGAGTCAGGTAGAGGTCAAAAGCAATTTTACCGACTTTATTTTTGAAATCAAAGGACGGTTCTCAAATGTACAGGTGTTGAATGTTGCCATTAACGAGGTCGCAAAAGCACTAAACCCATCCCCCTTCGATCCACTCGAACTTGATAATTTTGATTATACCGGTAAGTCCTTCCGCCGGTACTTTAACTACCCCCTCTCGCTACTTGACTTTGACGATATTCCCAGTATTTATCAGTACATGCTGGATACCGGAAAAATGACAAGCATCTATCGCTTTGATCGCGATATCCGCGCTTGTACAAATACGAATGCCCAAATTTCTCCGAACAAGCAGTCTGTCATGTTGGAGACTACTATCGGTGCCATGATCCGCGGCGAACGAACTATCGCTAATTCTGTAATTTTGTACCCTAAACCATGACTTTTGAATTCTTAAGTCATAATTTTTAATTTTGAATGAGAGTTCGCTGGGGTTTAAGGCTTTAGAATCGTTTAAAACAATTAAACCGCGAAGCTTAGACCGCATGCCGCAGGCGAGCTAGACCGCGAAGCCGGCAGGCCAGCTAGACAAGGCCAAAGGCCCTAGACTCTAATTTTGAAGCCTTAATTTTTAATTTTGAATGAATCACTAACCCACTAACCCACTAACCAACAGAATCACCGGATCACAGAATCACCGGATCACCCCCGATAACTATCGGGGCACTAACCCACTATTCCATAACAGTAACCTCAAATCATGATCTTTTTAAAACATACACTACCCCTTCTTTTCCTGAGTCTGACCTTTACCATTTCCGCACAGCGACCTGTTGATCATGTTCCTTCTACTGTGAGCATGGCATTTGGGTTTCATCCGGGGCACCTCAACGAGAAAGTTAATATCCGGGAATTTCAGCAAATGGCCTTCTATCAAATGCTGGTGGATCAATTTGTTGGCATGGCACCAGCTGAGGACCGGGATCAGGTAAAGCAGGCATTGACCGACCTTACTTCAATTGGTATTAACGACCTGGCTGATGTGTATGTGTTTTCTCAGATGACTGAGGAGATTACCTATTACGGTATGGTACTTGGATTGGCTGATGCTGCCAAATTTGAAGCATTTTTTAATTCCATGATGCCCGAAGGTATGCAAACAGAACAGCTGGAGGGCTACCGTTTTATCCAGCCGGAATCTAGTGTCGCAATGGGCTGGACGTCTAAAACGCTTGTTATTGGTGGCGCAGATGTAAAAACCAACTGGTATGACTACCCGGAAGAAGTACCCTATGAAGAATGGGAAGAATGGGAAGAAACAGAGGAGATGGAGTGGCCGGCAGAAGAGATGCCAGCCGAAGAATTAACAGATGAGAAAATAGACGAAATTGTAGAGGAAGTTTGGGCAGAGGAGATGCCAGCTGAAGAATTAACTGATGAGACAATAGATGAAATCATAGAAGATGTTTGGGAGGAAGAGGATGATTATTACATGGAAGATAACTCCTATGATGATTATTATGCAGAAATTCAACAACGGGAAAATGAAGAAACTGCCAACTGGACCCAATCACTTTTGAGCCGGGATTTTGGCGCAACTATTAGCGCCAATGCCAGCTATACAAATGTTGTCAAGGGTGGTTCTGATATGAATTTTTGGATGAACTATTCAGATCTGCCACACCTGGGTGGTATGGGTGGTGGTTATGGAGATATGGGCATGGTGACAAGCATGCTGACCGGTTTGTATGATGGGATGTTTGTCAATATGGGCATGAACTTTGACCCGGGGCAGGTAAATATGGACATGGATATTTATGGCAACGATAAAATGCTTGATATCTGGAAAGGCACCTATAACTCGAAGTACAATAAAAAATTAGTCAAATACATTGATGCCAGCGAGTTACTCGGATACATGCATTTAAACCTGAATGTCGAGAACTTAATGGAAGGGTATAAGGATATGTTTCTGCCAATGCTCGAAGAGTTTCCTTATTATGGAGAAACAGCATCTGCAGGTTTAAGCGTACTCGGTATCATAGTGGATGAAAAAGCCCTGTATGAGCTTTTTACCGGAGATGCCATATTAGCTTTCACCGGAATGAGCGAGTTTACCAAAACTATTACGACCTACGAATACGATGACAATTTCAATCCCACGGAAGTGGAGAAAGAAATGACCGAATATTTTCCGGAGTTTAGTTTGATGGTTGGATATGGAAATGAAGCCAATATTCTAAAATTGGTGCGTTTGCTCCAAACGACTGGCATCATGCAGGATATGGGAAATTATTTCTCGATCCAAATTCCGGATGTACCAGGCGAATTTTACCTTGCGATGGAGAATGACATCTTGTTTTTTACAAATGATACAGAATTGGTTAGCAGCCGTCTGGAAACTGGATTTCCTAAAGAGCGGCAATTGACTAAAACACAGGTCAAAAGCATGAAAAAAAGTGCAACTAATTTATTCTGGGACATCCCGAATACCATTAGCCTGGTTTCTGCCAGCGGCTTGCCTATGCGTGGAGCCCCCGGAGAATTCCTAAATATGGGAAAACAAGAATTCCGCAGCCTTTCCTTTACTTCCTCCAAGAAAGTAAAAGACAGCTCTAAAATGCACATGACCCTGCAACTGACTGATAAGGAAACCAATTCCATGGAGCAGATTATGGAACTCATCAATTCAATGGTCATGGATATGATGGGAGGAGACTCCAGGTCATAAGACTTTTTCCTCCTGGAAAGCATAAAAAAAGCCGGACTGTTTTCGAATAGCCCGGCTTTTTTTCAACTTCGCCAACTGAAAAAAATAGTAACCAACCGGATTGATTTGTTTTTACACTTTAAGGAATAATTATGGCTGATCGATTAAAGATAGGGGTACTCGGAACCGGCCACCTCGGAAAAATTCATCTGAAATGCCTCGAGCAATTACCAGACCGATATGAACTGATGGGCTTTTGTGATCCGGATGATGAGCAGGCAAAAGCAGTAAGCGAATCGTTTGGCCTCAAAAGATTTGCCAGCCTTGCAGATATGCTTCAAGCTGTAGATGTGGTGGATATTGTCACGCCCACTATTACACATTACGACATGGGGAGAGAGGTGCTACTCGGTGGTAAGCACCTGTTTATTGAAAAACCAGTCACTCAAACCGTTTCCGAAGCAGCTGAACTACTGCGATTGAGCCGGGAGAAAAATCTAAAGGTTCAGGTAGGCCATGTGGAGCGCTTTAATCCGGCACTGTTGTCTGTAGATGACCTGAATTTAAATCCGATGTTTATTGAGGCCCACCGCCTCGCCATGTTTAATCCACGCGGAACGGATGTATCAGTCGTACTGGATTTGATGATACATGACCTGGATATTATCCTGAACCTGATTAATAGTCCGGTAAAAGACCTACATGCAAGTGGAGTCGCCATCCTAAGTGAGACTGCAGATATTTGTAATGCCCGAATTGCTTTTGAAAACGGTGCAGTGGTGAATCTGACCGCCAGCAGAATGTCACTCAAACAAATGCGTAAAGTGCGTCTCTTCCAGAAAGATGCTTACATAAGCCTCGATTTTCTGGAGAAAAACGCTCAGGTAGTGCGCCTGTTTGAATCACCTGATGATGTTCCTGCGCACGGAAATTTAATGGAACTGCCGACCCCAAAGGGGACTAAGTATATCCATGTTGATTTACCGGAGATTGAACCGATCAATGCCATTAAAATGGAATTGGAAACTTTTGCAGATGCCATACAGTTTCAGGTACCGGTAAAGGTTTCGCTTGAGGACGGGTATCGGGCATTGGAATTAGCACACCAGATTAATGATTTGGTGGTCGCTCAATTTGAAGCAAATAATGAATGAAAACGATATGAAGCTATTAAAACTACTCTGCCTGGTCCTGCTGGCCGCCCAATTTACGGCCTGTAATATTATTAATCCGGAAGAAAAGATCGCTTCCTATGTTTACCTGACCGGCTTTGACCTGGTTGACAATCCGTTGGTTGCTGAAGGCGGATTAGAACACGGTATCACCAACGCGCAGGTATTTGCCGGGGGCGAATTTATCGGCATCTTTTCTGTTCCCGGGCTCGTGCCCATCCTTCAGGAAGGACCTGTGGAAATGGTTATTGATCCGGTTATTAAAGAAAATGGACAAACCTTCTTTTTGGCCGTTTATCCATATTACACCCGATTTTCAGGAATAGTGAACCTCGTTCCAGGCCAGGTTGACTCCCTTCAAATTGAGGTACAGTACATTGATGATTTTGAAATTGGCTTTATCGAAGACTTTGAATTGGGTGGAACCATTTTCGAACAGGATCGAGATGGCAACGAAGAGACTTTCATGGACGTTACCACAGAAGAGGTTTTTGACGGAAACAGATCCGGCCTGATCTTTTTGGATACGGCAAATTATTATATAGATGTAGCCACCGTAGAGAGCGACCTTTTCCCTTTGGGCGATGCGGCACAAATCTGGTTAGAATTGACCATCAAAACAGACCTGGATGTACTTATTGGTCTGGTTGGATATCAATCTGGAGGTTCGATCGCGAGTTCATTTGAATTTGGTGTGTTGGCCAATGAGGGGTGGCGGAAAATCTATTTTAATCTGGAACCGGAAATACTCGCTTCCGGCTTTGATGACTATGCTATAGCCCTTACAGCGGGTTTACCTCTGGAAAATGGAAAATTTGTTTTGGACGAAGCTTCCATTTATTTGGATAACATTAAGTTACTTTACAAATAGGATTCGGAACTAAGACGGATCCTTAAAGTGATCCCACACCGATTTCCGGAATCATCTTTTGGAAATCGGACGATAAACACATTTTGAACCAATTAAGAGAAAGTAATACTCCTAAAAGCAAAAGCGCCCTGTACCGGATGACCAAGCGTCGCCGCCGGGATACCATTGTCTATAGGCTGGCTGATTTTTTTACAGCTATGCTTTCCTGGGCCTGTTTTTTTGCTTATCGGAAATTTCTCGAAGAGGTTCCCTTGGATGGCGTCATGCTCCAGGATGTCAACTTTATCTACGGCATTGTAATTATCCCGATTGGCTGGCTGTTGTTTTATTCACTGTTTGATAAGTATAAGGATATTTATCGTCTCTCCCGGCTTGCTACGCTTGCCAGAACCTTCTTCCTCAGCCTCTTTGGCGTTCTGTTTTTGTTTTTCACCCTGATACTGGATGACTTTGTTCGGGATTACACCACCTACTACGGTTCCTTTTTTACCCTTTTTATTCTGCACTTCGGATTTACCGCTACCGTTCGAATGATCTTATTAACCCGGGCCAGCCGAAAATTGAAAGCCGGAAAAGTAAGTTTCCGAACCCTCATTATTGGTGGAAACCAAAATGCCGTAGATCTGTTTTTGGAAATAAATAACCGCAAAAAAAGACTGGGTTATGAATTTGTAGGGTTCCTCGATGCCAACGGGAATCAGGAAAACGACCTGGGAGCCTACCTGCCCAGACTGGGAGATATTTCTGATTTAGACCCCATCATCAGAAACCAAAATATGGAGGAGGTGATCATCGCCATTGAAACCTCCGAGCACAATCGATTAAAGGAAATTCTCAACTCCTTGTTTGATTATAGCGATAAAATCTTAGTCAAAATCATACCGGACATGTATGACATCATGCTCGGAAGTGTCAAAATGACTTCCGTATTTGGTGCCGTATTGATTGAAATTGAACAAGGCCTGATGCCCAAGTGGCAGCGCCTGGTAAAGCGCATCATGGATGTCGGAATCTCTGCTTTTATGCTGATTCTGTTGGCTCCTCTGATCCTTTATATAATGATTCGGGTGCGACTTTCGTCGGATGGCCCTATTATGTTTAAACAACAACGTATTGGCCTAAACAGCCAGCCATTTACAATCTTTAAATTCCGGTCCATGTATATAGATGCAGAAGCTGCAGGACCACAACTTTCAAATGATAACGACCCGCGCTGTACGCCCTGGGGAGCAGTTATGCGCAAATGGCGCTTTGATGAGTTGCCCCAGTTTTGGAATGTGCTGATTGGGGATATGTCTATCGTAGGCCCACGTCCGGAAAGACAATTTTTTATTGACCAGATTGTCAAAGAATCACCCCATTACAAACAACTATTAAAGGTGCGTCCGGGTATAACTTCCTGGGGACAGGTAAAATACGGCTACGCGTCTAATGTGGAAGAAATGCTCCAACGCCTGAAGTTTGATATCCTTTATATCGAAAATATGTCTCTTGCTCTGGATTTTAAAATTATGTTTTATACGGTTCTGGTAATCATCCAGGGGAAAGGAAAGTAGGCCTCCGGAGGAGGCAGTTTGTTCAGTGGGTTAGTTTTTTAGTGAGTTAGTGGTCCTGTGCCCCGAAAGCAATCGGGGGTGATCCGGTTGGTTGGTGATTCATTAAAAATTCAAAATTAAGACATCAAAATTCAACATTCAACATTCAGCATTCTCCTCCTTCTGGTTTACGCCTGGTTTTGCTACCTCATGTGGCATATTACCATGCAGTATATCCCCTACAACACCGATGTTGCTTTTTTGCGGATTAAGCAGGATTACATATCCAGCGCCTATTACCGCCTGGCATTTTTCATCCATGCCTATACCGCTATTTTGACATTAGCTGCCGGGTTTACTCAGTTTTCAGGCAGAATTCGCCAACAATATCCGGTAATTCACCGCTGGAGTGGGTATATTTATCTGCTGATAGTCTTGTTTCTGGCAGGGCCATCCGGGTTTGTAATCGGCATCCATGCCAATGGGGGCTGGACTTCACAGCTGGGGTTTTGCCTCTTGGCCCTTTTTTGGATGTATTTCACAGCCAGGGCCTGGCAGGCTGCCCGGAAAAAGTCCTGGCTTTTGCATCGGGATTTTATGATCCGAAGTTTTGCGCTGGCTTTATCAGCGATTACGCTGCGTATGTGGAAATATGCTTTTGTAGCCCTGTTTTCTCCTCGTCCGATGGATGTTTATCGGGTCGTGGCCTGGTTAGGTTGGTGTCTAAACCTGCTTATCGCCGAATGGATTATTTTTCAACTCCATAAAAAACGAATATGAGAATACCTGTTATCCTGTTTCTTCTGGCCTGCCTTAGCGCTTGTAATTCATCCCCGACCACAACTGAATCTGCTGAGGCGACTCCTGAGCAGGCGGAAACACCAGAATCTGCTCCGCCGTCGGATGTACCTGAAACGAAACCTACATCAGCTCCGGTTGCTTCCTCCGAGCAAAGACTTGCCGGTTATTATATCGGTGACTTTGAAGCTGCAAAACTGGATGAATCCCAAAATTACTCCTACTCCAACCGGATCAATATTTCCATTGAGCGGATGGGCGATGGGCAGATCTCAGGCAGGAGTATTGTAGCCGGAAATGATCGGCCGTTCTCCGGAACCTACACAGCAAAAGAGAATGGCACCTTCGAAGTAGAAGCTAAGGAACCTGGGGATGACAAATACGATGGCGTCTTTTCATTTCAAATTCTGCCAAAAGGAGAAAAAATAGTAGGCACCTGGAAAGCGAATAATGGCTCCCTGGCCGTTTCCGAAAGGGAATATGTCCTGGAAAAACGGACCTTTAGCTATGATCCAAATAATGACCTGCCGGAAGATGTATCCTGGGCCCAGCTTTATAATGGAGAGCATCCGGAAGAATTTCTGGAGGAAGCAGAAAGCTTGAGCGAGGATGTTTTAAAATTCAATCCCTCCAAAGTAGCCCTGAAAAAAGAAGATGTGGAAAATATGTTTCGGGGCGACCTGGAGATTATGCGTAATTCTATTTATGCCCGCCATGGCTATTCGTTTAAAAACAGGAAGATGCGTTACATTTTTGACCACTATGTCGAATGGTATATTCCCGTTTCAGTCGATATCCGAAATGAGTTGACCGCCCTGGAAAAACAGAATATTGAATTAATCAAACGATATGAAGAACACGCTGAAAAATACTACGATTACTTTGGCCGGTAGATCAATCGGATTAGCAATTTTGATGTCCTGTCTGTTGGTTGCCTGTGAGCCGGACATGGAATCAAAGGAAGAAGTCACACAGGATGTTGCTCCCGCCGGGGAAGCAGAAATGTTGTACGATGCGGCACTGGCAGCGAAACTGGGAGCCGATGAATATGGCATGAAATCTTATGTCATGGCTTTCCTGAAGGCCGGTCCAAATCGCAGCCAGGACTCCCTGGAAGCAGCCCGACTGCAAAGTGCGCATTTGGCTAATATTTCCCGTATGGCTAAAGCCGGCGATCTGGTTATGGCTGGTCCCTTTATGGATGATGGAGCCGTCCGTGGGATCTATATTTTTGATGTGGAAACCGTCGAAGAGGCTGAAGCACTGACCAGCACGGATCCGGCGATCCAAGCGGGTCGATTAGTGATGGAGTTGCATCCCTGGTATGGCTCAGCTGCGCTGGTCGAGTTAAATACAAGACACCAACAGATACAGAAAACTCAATTTTAGTTTGCCAACGGACAATCACTTCAACCTGCATCCAACTTTTTGTCTTCAGAGCAGTTTATTAGGTAGAAGACTTAAATCTGAAATATCCTATAGCATGAATATTAAATCCAAATTTCCATTATTAACCCTTTTTTTGGCTTTACCGTTGATGTCCTGTACTTCAACAACAAATGACCATTCTGCAGGAGTACCGGTTAATCAACCAAATAAAGAGGTAAAAGACCTTAGTGCCTATTCCAAGGCCTATTTTGCCGGCGGTTGTTTTTGGTGCGTGGAGGCCGTTTTCGAAAGCGTAAAAGGAGTAGAAGAAGTGATCTCCGGGTACTCAGGTGGCCAGATCGAAAACCCGACATATCAACAGGTCGGAAGCGGACAAACCCGCCATGCAGAGTCTGTTGAAGTGTATTATGATCCGGAAGTGATCGACTATCAAACGCTTTTGGTTGTCTTTTTTGACTCCCAGGATCCAACTACCAAGGATCGCCAGGGGCCTGACCGCGGACCACAGTATCGATCTATAATCTTTTACCAGAATGATGAAGAAAAACAACTGGCAGAGTCTTATATCGATCAATTAAATCAGGCAGGTACATTTGGAGCCCCAATTGTCACAGAGGTCGTACCCTTTGAGGTGTTTTACGATGCCGAAGACTACCACCAGGATTATGAACGCCTGAATCCCAATAACAGCTATGTGAAGGCAGTTTCTGTGCCTCGCTTAAAACGTTTCCAGGCAAAACATCCGGAATTGCTCAAAGAAAAACATTGAGTATAATTCTTAATTCTTAAGTCTGAATTTTGAATTTTGAATGAAGTCTATTGAAAAACTGAATCACTGAAAAACTGAATCACTAACCAACTAACCCACTCCCGATAGCATATCGGGGCAAACTCAAACTCCCCCGATAGCTA
>JAGQWR010000123.1 GCA_020437105.1 Saprospiraceae bacterium | reverse complement strand
CAAACCACTTTCGTTTGGGTATAACTATCTTTTTTGTTTCAGAGTGTTTTTTTTTTTAATCAGGCACTTTCGTTTGTGAATAATCCGATTAAAGAAACTAAGTAATGGAAGTTAATACGATTCACCCTTGTGTGGTTCTTTTATTTTAATGCTATACGTCATGCTGTCAAAGTCATATTGATCTTCTCCAAACTTAATAATAATTTCTTCTTCAGCTAAATCAGATGAATGCAAGAATCTTCCATTTTCAATTATTTCCCTTTTGACGTTTTCATTTTCGAAAAGGTCAAAGGTTTTTAAACTGTCCATCACAGCGAAAACACTATTACTTTCTTCATTCGGCAGATGAAAAATTACGGTAACTGAAAATTCGATGATTCTATTCTTGTCTGTTTTTATTGACAAGGCGGGTAAGGTTGTTTCTCCATTAAAAGAAAACACAGGCTGACTTATATTCATGTAATACTCATTTCCTGTTGTATCGGGCATTCCGTTTTCCGAAGTCAAATAATCCCACCTCCATTCAATAGCTGATAAAGTGTCATTAATCGAAGCATTTAAATACAGCCCTAAATTGGCAAAGTCATAGTTTACGGGTATTAAAGCACTTTTGTTTGTGTCAGAGCTCTCTGAATCAACAAGGTCTCCGCAACTGCTTAAAACTGACAGACTAAGAAAGAATATGTGCTTGCGTAGGTATTTCATAATTGTAAATCTATACAACGAGCTCTGCAAGTGGTTTGAATATGAATGAAAAGAACCTAATTTTCTATTTCAAGTCATAGGGTATATAGCCTTCCCAGTACCAGGGAGTGTAGATGTCTCCAATACCGATTTCCAGTACTTCCTTAAATATACTTTCTGCGTTATCACTATTAGACATTAATAGAATGCCAATATGCTTTTCCGGAAATATTATTGAATAGTGTTGGAATCCCTCTCCGTGTCCCTCCTTGAAATACCCTTGTCCGTAAGGCGATTCTAAAATCCCCCAACCCAGGCCATAATTCAGTCCGATACTATCATTTGCGGTGGTTTTTTCCAAGGACTCCGGTCCGAATTGTTTCTTCGAATTAATTCGAATATTAGGTTCAAACATAAGCTTGGTAACATCTGAATTAGTTGAACTCAATTCAAGTATTCTGCTTAGGAATTTAGAGTAATCAATAGGTGTTGTCTCCATCGAACCTGCAGCTCCTGCTTCATCTTCCGTGTCTTTATCAATTACTTTTTGCTCAGTTGTATGTCCATAACAATAATTGTTTTCAAAGCGTTTTTGCCACACATAGCTTGTCATATCCATATTTAATGGATCAAAGACCCGTTCTCTGGCCAATTGCTCTAAATCAACCCCTAAAATTTTCTCAATAACTTTTTGTAACAATCTTATTCCCTCTCCGCTATAACTGTACTTTGTTCCGGGGTCAAAGTAAAATTGGATTTTGCCTTCCGGCTCAAACTCGCCTATTCTGCTTATCCATCGCCAATTTGGAAAGCCGGTAGTATGTGATAAGCACATTCGGGCTGTTATATCCTTATACCGATCATCATGTTCAATATTTTGAAACCCTCTCCATGCTCTTTTAAAAGGCATTTCAGGGATAGGTACCTCTAAATATTCTTGTAAGGGCTTATCCAGATCTATCAGGCCTTCATCGGCTAGTTGCGCTACGATATACCCAAAGACAGCTTTACTCAAGGACGCTCCATAAAATACCTGGTTAATTTTCAGGCTATCTTTTGTATCATAGTTTGAGTAACCAAATGCTTTTTGATAGGCAACAGTATCGTTGTTGAAAATGGTAACGGTAAATCCTGTTACATTGCCTTTATCTGCAAGGGCATTAATACGGTTATCTAACGTGTCCATTGCTATTGACGAGCCGTCAACTCGTTTGATTTGGGTATTATCCATTTTTTCGGAACAACCTATGCTTATAGAAAGGAGGGCTGTCAAAACTAAGTATCTCATTTTTTCAAAATTTTTTAAAACCGGGAGTTAATTTTCGGTTGAATAATTATACCCAAGCGCAAGTGCTTGGGGTGTATCAGCCTATTTTTATTCATCAACACCACAGTCGCAATCTTCAATATCTGCTCGTGCTCTGTTTAATATATCGATTGGTAATTCCATTTTCTCTTGTAGGCTACCGGTTAAGATATGGCATGTTTCAATAAGTTGTTCCTAAATGCACCTGGTTACTCAAGGCCTTTCTGGCCTCTCCGGTTTATTCCGTATTTCCCACGGTTCAATTGAAATCCAAGTCGGCTCGTATTCAAAAATTAGTTCTGCACTTTTTACCACAGCATCTTTGGTTCATCAAACGAAAATCAGGGTATCACACGCCCTGTGTGTTCATCAACTAATCTTAAAAAGTAATAATAATGAGCCAGACCATCCAACGCAATATCTACGGAACACTAAACGACTTCATGAAAACGGCTCCTGTTTTCAATAGCCGGACAAAGCAGGAAATCGAATCATTTTTTGCCTATTGTAAAGAAGGAATGGATACAGATTCAGAAAAGCTTCTGGCAACCCTTTTCATTAAGGCATTGAACAAAAAAATAAACTCTGAATTTATAGGCGAAAATATTTACCTCGGCCAATTTGATATATCCCAAATACAATTGTTCAACATCCTGATCGAAAAATTTCCCTTCGTTAAATTTAGTCAACACATTACCAATAGTGCTATTGCGGAAGAAATGCAGGGAGCTGAAGAGGTAACTCTGGTTGATATTGGTATCGGACAAGGCACGCAGGTCATGAACATCATCGGTTTGTCGGAAAAGCTCCCCCAGCTCCGCAAACTGCACGTCGTAGGCATCGAACCTTTCGCGGAAGCGCTGGAAAAAGCCGAAGAAAACATTCTCGCATTCAACGGCAAAGTCCCTTTTCAAATTGAGTTCACTGCTCTCCACGATTTTGCAGAAAACGTTGATTTTGCCGCGATCAAAACAACAGGCGAAAAAACGATTGTAAATGCTTCACTGGCCCTGCACCACATTCAATCGGATAAGCAGCGTTTGGACACCATCGCCAGGGTAAAGAAGATGAACCCCAATGCCTTCCTGTTGATTGAGCCGAATGTTGACCATTATGAACCAGAATTTCACCGACGTTTTCAAAACTGCTATAGCCACTTTTACCACATTTTCCAAGTCATTGATCGCATTGAGCATATTGGAAATGCAGATAAAAATGCTCTGAAGCTGTTTTTCGGCAGAGAAATCGAGGACATCATCGGGAAGGAGGAAAAAGACCGTTTTGAAAAACACGAACCGGCCACCCAATGGATTAAACGACTGAAAGCAAGTAATTTTTCCATCAAGAATGATCTCCTGAAATCGCCCGTCGAAGCAGGATGCGGTGTGGAAATTAATTGCTTCCAGGAAGGATTCCTTGGCTTTAGGTTCAAAGAAGAAACAGTGTTGGCAGTAATCTGCGCCAATTAATTAATGCCTTATCTGGTCCTCCTCATTTAAATCAGTCCAAAGACTTCCAATCATGAATAATCTCTTTTTTAACGACCATTTACTGAAATCCGAAAGCCGTATAAGTCCTGCTAAAAGCACTGCTCGTTTGTTTCTTGATAAAAACGAACAGTCTGATGACGTCGATTTCCTGTTCAAAGAAAAAGTGTTGGGAAGCCTGATGGATGCTAATTGGAACAGGTATCCCGCTGCCGAGAATAAGGATATCGAAGCCCTTGTGGCAAACTATTGTGGCCTGGAGCAGGAGCATATTGTTCTCGGTCCGGGGTCGGCAAGCATTATTACCACCTTGCTTAATTATTTCGCCCTAGGCAAGAAGCGAATCATCATTGCCCAGCCAACTTATACTTTGTTCGATTACCATTGCAAGACCTACAATATTGAATACGAACCCTGGTATCTGACTTCAGATCTGGAGTATGATTATGAAAATATCCCATCCCTTGATGCAGGTTCTGTGCTTGTTATTACCACCCCAAATAACCCGGTTGGGAATACATTTGATCCGGAAAAGTTGGAAAACATACTGATTTCCAACCCGGATTCATTTGTTATTGTTGATGCGGTTTACACCGAATTTTCTGAAACAGATTTCACTCCACTGGTTCGTCAATATCACAACCTCCTTGTTTTGCGGTCTTTTTCAAAAGCCTTCCCTATAGCGGGATTGCGGCTCGGTTACCTGTGCGCTGCACCTCAGACAAGTGCTGTTATCCGAAAGTTGATGCTGATGTTTTCCATCAACCATTTTTCCCTGGTTTTTGCCCGGGAAGTGCTTTTGAGTCCGAAATTTATTAAGCAATCAAAGGATCGGGTACAGGCTATTCTCCACGAACGGGAATGGATGTATCAGGAATTAAATTCGAGGTTTGACCAATCCGAATTGAAAGTGTATAAGTCGGCAGGAAATTTCCTGTTGATTCGGGTTTTTAATGATGCCTTCTTTAAGCAGATTTTGGAGGGTTTAGAAAAAAATGGGATTAAAGTGCTGAACACGTCGCCCTTCCCGCTACTCCGCAATACGTTTAGAGTCTCTATCGGTACAGAGGAAGAGAATGAGTGTTTTATGGAATGCCTGGAGGATAGCCTCTTAAATAACAAATGCCTCCAACAGTCGCAATCAGCATTTCCTGATTGGATAGGAGAAGTAGGAACCCTCCATCAATCGCAATTGGCAGGAAGTCGGTGAGAGGCCCTGCCCACAAGACAATTAGTTTCATTCTCAAAATAGCATCAAATGGCTAACATTAAAACCAAAATTGACGAATGGGAAGTCCGTGATCTCGAAGACAACGGTGTCCTCAAAATTTATGTAGAGCATAACACCGAGATGGGAAACAAGGGTGTGCCCGGCCTCCAGGTATGGTACACAGTAGCCGGCGGCACCTCTATCGTAAACTTCGAACCGGGGCATGTTGAACGTTGGGCTTATCAGGCTCAAAAAGCCCATGCGACTGAATACATTATTGCAGATCATTCCTGGATGTACCACGAGGATACCTATGTTAAGAACAGCCTGGTGGTCGGCGATATTCTAAAAGCCAAAGTTTCTGTCAAAGTACGTAGCAAAAAAGAAGCGATCACCAAGGAATATGAATTGCCTTTCAATCTGGAATAGCCTTTCAACAAAACACTTTATTAAAAAGTACCTCTGATGACTTTGATCGGTAATCTTATTCTGGGCATTGCCACCCTGATATTTTTTGTGTTGTTTGATATAATATATATTAAACCAATGCCTCGTGGCGACGCGGTAGTGGGATACACATGGTCGCTTATTTTGGGCGTAGCGGTATTTTCCATTTGTTTGATAATCGTGGCACTTCTAATAGGTAGCCAAGGGGGCTACGCTTTATTGGGTAGTCCGGGAACAGTTCTGATACTTCTTAGCGTAATACTCATCTTGTTGGGAAACGGTTTCTTTACCCTTATGGCAGGAGAGAAAGGCTATGATCTTCCTCCGTTAATCCGTCAACTATTCAGGTATATCCCGGCTATTTTGCCGCCTCTGCTGATAATTGCTGCCGCCTGTTTGCTCCATGCCGACCAAAAAGTGCTGCCAGCTATTGCCTACAAACTGCCCATCTGGGTTGGATTGGGATCAGGTCTGGCAGCCCTGGCGCTCATCATGGTAAACAACGCTCAAAACGCAAACGCCCAAATGCAGTCAGCCAGGGAATACAAGGACAAAATCTACCAGGATCATCTCAATCAGATCGATTCCACGGATGTTTCAAAAGACCTTGTTTTTCTGTTTGTTTTCACGGATGCCAATCATAATTCTGTCGTGCGGGAGCGGGCTTTGGCGAAAATAAAAACCCGTCCTGATTGGGAAGCGGAAGTAATAAGTCGCCTGCAAAATGATTGGGCACCCGAAGCTTTCACCTTTCTGGCTTCCAACGATGTAAGCGACAAAACACTCTTCCCGGAGGCTGTGCGACAAGGCGTTTTGATCCAGGCCAGGCTTATCCGGGAGAGTATCGGAAACTGTCGGAACTCCTATGACCTGTATAGCGATAGATTTACCTGGGAAGTTGATCGGGTCTTACGGACGGTGGATAAATTTCAGGAAATGGGGGTTGACTACCGCCCGGCTGTACAGGAACTGCTCCGTGCACTTGATGAACCATCGGATTTTGAGAAACCTAAATTCAAATGCAGCATATTGCTGGAAAAATGGCTTAAAGCAAACTGATCCCCTTTTGCCCCGCTTTATTTCAATTTCGCCCAGCTTCAACCAGAAAAATATCTTTTCCTCATGCCCATGGTGTAAATTCGCTTAATGAACCAGATGCTCCAACTGCTCTTGTTTTGGCTGACCTTGGTGATATGGCCCGGGCTGTGTTTTGCACAAGAGCAACTCATATCAGTTGAGTATTTTGGAGAAGACAAGGGCTTGAATACCACCGTTATTAATGACCTTTTTCAGGATAGGGAGGGTTTCCTTTGGCTCGCAACTCGGGAGGGATTGATTCGGTATGACGGAAATACCTTTAAGTATTTCCGAAACCAGCCTGGCGATAGTACAAGCATTTACAACAACCACGTGCTTTGCCTCACCGAAGACCCGGAAGGAAATATTTGGGCAGGTTTAGCACGAGGCGGCGTTTCCTGCTACGATCGCAAATCAGGCAGATTCAGAAACTATCCCTTTACCGAAAAGCTAAAAATTAAGACGACGCCCGTCGTACGTATTTTTTTTGACCGGGAGGAGGAAATTTGGCTTGGGTTAAGCGGCTATGGAATAGTACAATTGAATCGGCAGACAGGCGCGTTTCAAACGTTTGATCTTGTGACAGCCGAATCAGCTCCGCATCTCTCTCCGGAAGAGTTGCCCTATTTTAATACAGCTCTAAATTTTTGGCAGGATGAAAATGGCCTGCTCTGGTGTGCCACCTCCGATGATCTTTATACCTTCAATAAACAGACCGGACAGGCAACCCCGCATCGGTTTGAAAAAATTGCGGCAACTGGTTTTTGGCAAAATCAGGCCTATGCGCTTTTGCCGGAAGGGGACTGCTTGTGGGTTGGAGGCTGGGGGAGTGGCTTGCGCCGGTTTAACCGTAAAACGGGCGAATGGAAACAATATCTGATGATAGATAATCCGCCTGTTCCTGATGCGGTCAATGTTATTAATAAAATTGCCCCTAAAAGTGGTGACGAACTTTGGGTTACGAGCAATGATCTGGGGCTCGGCATTTTCAATAAAAAAACGGAGCAATTCCTCTTCTTGCACCAGGATCCCGAAAACTATCCGGGGATTCCGGCCGATGGAGTAGATAATATATACCTGGACAGGCAGGGTAATATTTGGATGGATTATGCGGGACAATTGACGCGGCTTCAGTTGAAAGACAGGAATTTTAATTTCAATCCGGTAAAATCAATCTTGCTGCAATCAAATGAATACTCAGTTATCTCTTCGATGCAGGAAGATCGGGAAAATCGATTCCGCTTTATTGGTTTTTATGATGGTGATGGCATACAAATTCTGGATAAAAGTACAGGTCAAATAAGCGTTCCCGAATTTAAAATTCAGCCAGGTCAGGGTGAAAGTGACCGACAGGTAAGAGGTATCCTCCAATCCCATGACGGAACAATCTGGGTGCTGGGCCGACACCTTTTATACCGCTTTAACCCCTTGACAGTAAGTCTCGAAGTACCAATACAACCGCCAGTTTTTGCTCCTGAATTGGGATCCAATTATTATACTCAAATAGCGGAAGATGCTACAGGAGATCTTTGGATGGGTACTTCTTTGTTTGGAATATTCCGTTATTCAACGGATACAGGAGCATCAACACATTTTATGCCAGACACCAATATGGTGGGAGCTATTCCTACCAATGTAATTGGTGTCGTTGCATCAGATTCAAAAGGGAGGATCTGGTTTGGCAGCCGGGACAAAACAGCATACGGATACTACCAGTCTGATGAGGAACGCTTCATTTATCTCGACCCCAATGGTAAGCCAACAACAGAGGTGACCTCGATGCGGATGAATAGTTTTTTCAATGATTTAAAAGGAGACATTTGGGCTTGTTCGGAGCAGGGGGTATTACATTTTGACTGTTCTTCCGACCAGCCTCGTTTGGTTAAAAAATATACAGTATCTGATGGCCTTCCAAGCGATTATGTAATTGAAGGTGTGGAGGATCAACATAGATACCTCTGGCTGGCTGTTGCCAATAACCTTGTTCGGCTTGAGCCGAAATCGGGCCAAATGATTTCTTTCGGAAAACAAGATGGGGTGCCTGGTTTACATAATGGGATCGGGATTTTCAATGATGGTATGCTGTATTTCAAAACCCAAACCGGCTATTTTACCTTTAATCCGGATTCCCTCTCTCCTGTCAGAAACCAGGCTCCACTCATATTGAGTTCTTTCAAAGTGAATGATCTGGAGCAGTACAAGGGGAGCGAGTTAAACCTTTCTGAACCACTGATCATTCCGCCAGACGGGCGATATTTTACGCTGGAGTTTGCTGCGCTGGATCTTTCTCATCCCGAACTTTGTAAATACGAGTATATGCTGGAAGGGCTTGATACAAAATGGGTTAAGGCTGGAAACAGGCATTTTGTTAATTATACAAATGTACCGGCAGGCCAATATTTGTTTCGGGTAAAACAGGAGGGAATGCCTGATTCGGAAGCTCTTGTTGTGCCCTTGGAGGTGCAGGTTGCATTTTATCGCAGGGCCTGGTTTTGGTTGCTGGTGGGTGCAATTTTTATTGGGGTGGCACTGATCTATTACCGCAATCGCCAAGGGCAAAAACTACAGCTTACCGAACTAAAGAGCAAAGCCCAATTACTCGAAAAAGAAAAAGCACTTGTACAGTACGAGAGCCTCAAACAGCAACTCAACCCACACTTCCTGTTTAACTCTTTGACCTCTCTTAGTAGTCTTATTTCTATTGACCCAAAGGCGGCTGCAGGTTTTCTGGAAAATTTGAGCAAGACGTACCGCTACATATTGAAGAGCAGCGAGCGGGAAGTTGTTCCCCTACAGGAGGAATTGAAAATTGGAGCGTCTTTTGTACAACTTCAAAAAACGAGGTTCGGTGAAGGCTTGCAAGTGCATTTCAATGTAGGAGAAGAAGATGTGCATCTGAAAATTGTTCCGGTAACCTTGCAAAATCTCATCGAAAACGCCATTAAGCACAATATTATCGATCTAGACGACCCGCTTGTGTTGGACATTTTCGTTGAGGATCGTTACCTGGTTGTACGCAATAATTTGCAAAAGAAAAAATTCGTGGAAACAAGTAATAAACGTGGACTGGCTAATTTGAAGTCCTTTTATAGGTATTTGTCGGATAGGCCAATTTTGGTAACAGAAAGGGAGGGGTTTTACACGATACGAATTCCCTTGATCTGAAATAGAATAATTCGGAGTTAATTTAAACAGGCACTTAACATCGAACCCAATGATAAAAGCAGTCATCATCGAAGACGAGGCACTCATCGCCCGAGAGCTGCAGGCCAAAATCGCAGCAGTTGCCGACGACGTAAAAATTGTAGAAACACTGCCGAGTTTGAAGACAGCCAAAAAATGGTTTTTACAAAATGCGGAGCCCGATCTGCTATTTATGGACATCCAGTTGAGTGATGGGGTTAGTTTCGAATTGTTTGAACATTTTGACTTGGGCTGTCCGGTTATTTTTACCACGGCATACGATGAATATGCCCTTCGGGCTTTTAAGGTCAACGGGATCGATTACCTGCTAAAGCCCATTGATAAGGAGGCGCTGACTGGTGCCCTGGAGAAATTTCGCCGACAGGCAGAAAACCAGCAAAGGCCGCCATCCAGTTGGCAGGATCTGCTTAAAACCCTGCAACTTCCGGGAGATGCAGCTCCGGTTTATAAGGAAAAATTTGTTGTGAGTGTCCGCAATACCTGGGTACCTGTCAACACGAAAGAGATTGCCTGCATCCTACGCGACAACCTGAATTACCTCCACACATTTGGGGGCGACAGATATGTACTCGACTATAACACCCTGGAAGAAGTGGAAGAACTGCTCGACCCCAAATTATTTTACCGGGCCAACCGGCAGTCTATTGTTCATGTGGATAACATCCAATCAGTAAAACCCCATGAAAATCAGAAATTGACGCTTCACCTCAAATCCCCCGCCAAAACGTCGATTGACGTGAGCAGGGAGAAAGCGCCGGCATTCAAACGGTGGTTTGATCGATGAATGAAAAATGATGTAGTATGAATGCGACTCAAATTAATTTGGTAAAAAAAAGCTGGCGGCTGCTGCGACTTGTTCCTCCGGAATTGGTGGCAGATACTTTCTACAGCAAGTTGTTTTTTGAACACCCGGAACTGCGGAGGATGTTTCCTAAGCAGATGGACGAACAGAATAAAAAATTGATCGACATGCTCTCGTCCATGGTAGTAAGGCTCGATGATCTGGCGACTCTTCAGCAGGATTTAAGAGACCTGGCCACCCGGCATGTTGGTTACGGGGTACTCCCGAAGCACTATGCCATGGTAGGAGAGGCCTTACTCTGGACTTTGGAGACGGGGCTTGGAAACGACTGGAACGAGGCGACTGCAGAAGCCTGGACAAATTGCTATAGCCTGATTACAGACCAGATGCTAAAGGCCTGAGCAACCTGCCTGCAGATTTGAGTGGATATTCATTCCCCTAAATCAGTCAACAACTGTTGTTTGGCTTTTTCAAAAAAGGCATTGTCTAAAACATAAAAACTTAATCTGGTCTGCTGATTTTCCATCGAAATACTGATGGGACTGGAAATGAGAATCCAGGGATTGTTATAAATGGCAGTTTCAATTTTATTTTTATTCGCTGATACTTCTTCCAAAACAAAGGTTTTGAGCAATATTTTTGGCCTGCTCTTTTGCTCAATCTTTATTTCGGTATTAATTAGAGAATAGGGGATCAGCACTTCTTCTCCAAAAGAGCTGGTGATTTTTAAAGCACGGTTGCCAAATTCAATAATTTTACCGGTGTGCCCATTTACACTAATGGAATCACCCAGTTGAAGTTTATCCCCTAATTTTAAAATGATCCCGGAAAAGAAGTTTCGCCAAAAGTCAAAAAAAGAAAACACCATAAGGGCTATTAGTATAAAGGCAACTGGCAGACTCGCGATTAAGGCAAAATAGATTGCCGCAATTATATATATTGCCCAAACAATAATTTCAGCTCTGTCAACTTGCTTCTGGTGCGTCCTTCCACTTTCTTTCAATAAAAGAATGGGTAAAATTAATCTTCGATAAAGATTGAATCCAATAAATATATTTACTCCAACCAAAGCCAGAACGAATAAGGTTGAAAATGGAATTCCGTTTATTATGGTCATATCAGACATGCTCTAATTTAAAATATTACAGTGCTTAAGCCAGTTTTCAATATTTGGTTTAACAATCTTGTTTAAAGTGTAGATGTTTTTTCTTTGCTCTTCCAGAATTTCAGCTTTTATCAGCTCCGGCAAGTAGGCAACTATTTCCGGGCTGTTTTCTCCAAATAGGGCTTTCAATTTTGGTATGGACAAATTTTTATTGAGTAAAAACTGATATAATATCCACTTCCAATAGGCTTCGTTTACTTTAAGTGTTTCTAGTATAGGTTGTTCTTCCAGATAAATTTTATCATTTAAAAAAGTGCTGATATGCCGGAGCCATATTTGCAGACCCAAGCCTATATTTCCATTGCTTTCCAGGAATATTTTATTCATTAAGTGATTGAAATGCTTTCCGTCAATTCTGTTTTCTTCGCTTCGTAATACCATGTCCAATCCGCCAATTTTATGCCTCTCTAATATCACGGATCTCAAGGCCTCTTTATTTATAGGAGAAAGTACAATTGTACTCAATGATACTTTCTTGAATAAGGTTTGTTTGCTTAACGCTTCCATTGCATGGAGGTTAACGTTTAGAATAAACTGATGTTTTTGATGGAATTTCTCAACCATTTCTATCAAAATCGATAAGGCATCCTTGTCTATTGATCGATCCCACCATACTTCAATATCATTAAACAAAATGATGGAGCTTTTTGGCAAAGCAGTAAAACACCGCTCTATGTCTCCGTTTTTTCTGGTAGCTGTCGCAACTGCCTGTTGCAGTTCTTTGATTGATCCCTGTATTCCGATAGAGTCGATTCGATATACATTTCCCTGGAATTTAGTATTGGCAATATATTCTGAAAAATGGGTTTTACCAGACGAACTTTTTCCGGCAATTAAAATGGCTCCCTGCCGTCTTTCTGCAATAATCTTGTCCAATTGGGCCAGCTCTCTTTCCCGGCCAATATATTCCTGTTGCACGGGCAGGTGTTTGCCCTGAAATAATTGTTTGTAATAAAAAGGAAGCTCCTCCAGTACTCTTTTTCGTGGATACATGTCGTTTACAAAACGAAGTCCTAGTTCTATATTACTCTTTAATTGGTACTTAGATTCAAAAATGGAAACGGTGGATTCATGCTGTTTTGCTGAAACGGTACTCGTCATTCGCTCGTACCAGTTTGTCAATTTGTTTTTTATCTTTTCGTGGACCGTTGAAATCCCCCTTTTTCTTTTTGAAACACTGATATATCTGCTCCAATTGTCGGCGTGTTCAATCAGGTAACGAATGTCTAATTGGGTTTGCAGCCCGTGTGCGATGCTTCGAATGTTTTGGTTGAAGCGTAATTTTGTTGTTTCAAAAAGTCTGTTTTCCTCTTCGAATTTAACCTGTATCCGTTCCAGTAGCAGGGCAATTTCAGTTGGGTCTTTTGATTCGGCAAAAGAATACTTTAATAAATTTACCCGGCTGATCTGATTGAAATATATATTGGAAATTTCACTGAGGTAAGGCTCCAGCAAGTTTTGAACAGGCCCGTTTAATTTTGATTCTACAATAAAATCAACAATTTTTGGCAAATCCAGTTTTATTGGATTTACGCCTTCCAATTGCCATGTTTCAAAATCTTCCATTAAGGATTTGGACATTAAATCAGCATCACCTCTTATTAGGCTTGAAATCAGGTTGATCTGAGATCGTAATTCCTGCATCAATATGTCAACTCCCGGAAATACCTGCTCATCTATGGATAACTTGTCCAATGATTTTGTTTCTGCTCCTGTTTTAAATTCCTGAGAAATTTTTTGAAGCGTAAGTTTATGCGCTTCAAACTGTGTTTGAACCCGGGTGTTTACATTTTCAATTAATGCATTGGAAAGACCACTTAAACCCTTGTTAATGTATAAGTTTACTTCTGCTAACTGCAAATCCGTTTCGACAGATGTATGAATGAGTTCCTGATTTTTACTCCAACTGGCCGGGAATCCAAAAAGCTCTTTATAATGCGTTTTTTGTTCTTTTTTATTGGGCGCCTGTGCCGTTAATTTTGTGTCAAATGTTTGTGAAATATGGGTGAGTTCATTACAGAAATTTCTATTAGCTGAGAATAATTCAAATTCCATTTGCCTGCTCAGGTTTTGGAAAAAAGCCATTTGCTTGGTCGCCAATTTTTTGAGATCATCAGCCAGAGTCAAAATTTCTGATTTTAAATGCGCCGGGTTTTCATGAATATCTTCTAATTCAAAGAGGTAGTATATTTTGGCAATGATTTCATTTTTGGTCTTAAATAAATTTTCGTAACAGCGGCTCCCAAACTCCAGATAGGTATTGCGGATAGGCAAAATCAAATGCCGGCCTTTCAAGAAACCTGCTGTTCGTTTTAATTTTATTGAATGTGTATTGCCGTTGATCTGGTATGCAAGGCGACCAGGGATGCCATTGATAATTGAATTAATCGATTTCAGAAAAGCATTGTTTTCTTCCGAAAATATTTCCTGGATAACAGGTAGATCTCCCTTCCGGATACGTTGTAATTCTTTTTGGAGTAACTGTAAATAGGTCGTAAATAGTGAATGAATATCCGAATTTTCAGACTGGTTTAAACCAGCTAAAACCGATTGATAAAAACCTATATATTTTTCCTGTATAGGGCCAATTGCATTTTCGATTAAATGCCTGCTGGCCGATTGCAGATCTGCTTCAATTCGGCTGAATTCTGAATGCAGTTCCGGCGCACTGGCCGAAATTGATTCGGGGAGGCTCTGGTATATCTCCGTACCTGTAAGCGGGAGCATTTGCGTGCCCGAATCAGAGGAGGAGATGAAATCCATTTCGTCAAAATTGGTTGAGGCCTTTACCAGCAAGGTCGTACCAATGGTGCCGACGAGGTCATTGGTTTCTTTGACGAAAAGTTTGACTTTTTCCAGCCTCACATTCGGGATGCCGACCAAAACCAGATCAGTTTCGGAAGAATGGATTTTCATAAGTTTATAAATAGAATGCTTTTCTATAGCATTTCCAATCACCTTTACAGAGGCTTTTACCCTGTAATCCTCCAGTATTTTATAAACTTTTTTCTCTATTACTTTTTTGTTGCTATTGGTACTGTCAACCAATAAAATCCGGACCTGGGCATTTCTCCAGAGTTCTGAGGAAAGTAGGAATTTGGAAATATTTAGCATAAATTCTGCATTATTGCCAATGCCTCGCCACCAAAGATCTATATGTGCATATTTTCTAAACCCAAAGCGTTCGTCATAATCCAGATACAGCACATTGTAATCCAGATCAATTAGTTTTTTGGTCATTTGGGCAAACCAGATAGGGTCTTTGGTGTTTTTTGCCCAGCCCATTAAAATCGTATTGGGTTCGATACCTGAAAACCCAAAGGTGGAGGCTATAGACTCAATGCCCTTAAATACATTTTTTACTTCTATTTGTCGCCCAAAAACACCGTATTTCTTTAAGGTGTCATCGCTTACACTTTGCTTGTGTTTCGGAAACAATACTCGCGCTTCCTGATTTTCCTTCAGGTCAAAATTGGTGACGACTCCCCGATTTCCTACCAGCTCCTTGCTAAATTCCAAGAGGTAGGGCCTTTGATTTGTACCCCCACTAAACAGCAGCACATTGGGCTTCCAATTCCGTTTGTGATCCTGTTTTTCGTCCATTCTTCGCAGCCCGGTTTTAACTACCGAGGACCACACGCTCTGCCAAATATCCCCTGAACCCAGTGCCAACTCTTTTTTTGCCAGCCAAAAATAAATACCCCCAATTACGATAAATGCCAATACCATAGCCATCATGTCCAGGCGAAACATGACTATAAATGTGGCGATAAAGCCAAGCAGGCCAACCCATTTTTTTACCTTAAAAGTCGGCTTGAAATCAGAACTCGCCCAACTTTCCAAAAAGAAAGAAAGGTTGATAAACCCGTAAGCAGCCAGATAAAACATAGAGCAAACCCGCGCAATGGTATCTAACTCGCCTATCAGAATTCCGGCTTCCGCAATCAGGACGGTTAGAAACAGGGCATTGCGTGGTTCATTTCCTTTGCCGACTCCGATGGCAAATCGCTTTGGAGTAATTTTATCAACAGACATGGCCTGTAAAATTCTGGGCCCGCCCAGAATACCGCCCAAGGCAGAGGATAATGTCGCTCCCCAGATTCCGGCCACCACAGCCGGAGCAAAAAGGGCCAGTTTTAGCAACACATTATTATCGGTCTTTAATAATCCACTGTCAACAGAATAGAAAATAAAAATGGCTAATCCCACATATACCAGAAAACCCACTCCAATAGCCGACAAGGTTCCAAGCGGGATAGATTTTTTTGGATCGCTCAAGTCACCCGACATGGCAATCCCCGCAGTAAAACCAGTTACCGCTGGGAAAAAAATAGCGAAAACGGCCTCCATTGAAACACTGCCTTCTCCCGCAAAAAGCGGCAACGATGTTGGCGCCTCAGGCGAAACTCCAAAAAAAATAGAGACCAGGGAAAGTCCAATGGCTGCCAGGATGAAATATTGTGCTTTCAGTGCCAATGAAGTGCTTATCAGCGCGAGGATAGTAAGTGTGAGTAGTGCCAGCGATCCGCCGATCCGTAAACCATTGATAGAATCTGCTAATCCAAAATAGCCGTTGAAACTTTCGGCAAAACCGATCAAATAAAGCGCAATGCTCATCGCCGTACCGGTAAATAAGGTCATCCCAATAGCACCGCCAATGGGGAGGCCCAAGCTTCTGGAAAGCACATAATAAACACCTCCGGCACCTACTTTTTTATCTGTCGCTATGGATGAAATACTGAGGCCGGTAGTAATGGAAATAACATGTGCAATAACGATAATGAGGATAGTCCCAAACAGGCCGGCATTACCAACTACCCAACCCAAACGCATGTACATGATGACTCCTAAAATAGTCAGCAGGGAAGGGGTGAATACACCTGCAAATGCACCAAATTTTTTCTTGCCTGACATGTCCTTCTGTTTAACTCTGTCAAAGAGTCGCTCAAGTCACTTACTTTCGGACTTTTAAATCAATTTACCCGAATATTACGGATTCGGGGAGCGGAAAGGTAACTTAAAAAGAATTTTCCAAGCTATGAAGCTGGGCTAAAAACAGGTGCCAGATATACAAAACCGGGATCATTGTACCCCTGAATATGCCCTCAGTGATGTCCACTTCCACTAATTAAATAAAGAGGAGCAGATTGATTCAAACAGTTAGGATCGTATCTTCTGCCTCAAAATTTACAACTTTGCCTGGACTTGGTGGACTAACCTGTAACTTGTAATATATTAAGCCGAAGTATATCTGATACTGAGCAAGACACAAAAAGAGCCCATAGCCATAGCTACCTAAGCCTTTTTGTAACAAAGCACCATGCAAAAAATTTAATACTTGGGTATATGGAAATTTACACTTTGTGTACACTATAATGAAACGCACCACATGAAAAAATTACTAATCCTGATTTTGGTTTTCACCCAACTTTCCCTCCCTGGCCAAAATGTGGGAGAACCTGTTTCACCAGATAGTCTCCAGGAGGTATTTCAACCCTTGAAATACCGAAATATTGGCCCATTTCGGGGCGGGCGCTCTGTGTCTGCTTGTGGCGTTGTGGGGGATCCCTTAACCTATTATATGGGGACTACAGGCGGCGGACTATGGAAAACCGAGGATGCCGGGCAATACTGGGAAAACATTTCTGATGGCTTTTTTACAACAGGATCCGTCGGCGCAGTAGCCGTCTCCGAAAGCCACCCAAATATCGTGTTTTGTGGTATGGGCGAACATGCACCACGAGGAGTCATGACTTCTTATGGCGACGGGGTGTATAAATCAAACGATGCCGGAAAAACCTGGAAAAAGGCAGGATTGGAGCTGACCCGGCATATCGCTCGTATCATCATTGATCCCACTAATCCAAATATCGTTTTTGTTGCTGCCCAGGGCGCATTAAACGGACCAACCAAAGAACGCGGAATCTATAAGTCCACTGATGGAGGGGAGACCTGGTCGAATGTGCTTTTTGTAAATGAACTTACAGGTTGCGCTGAATTATGCATGGATATGAGCAATCCGCTCGTACTCTATGCAGCGATGTGGGAGCATCAACGATTGCCCTGGCAGGTAATAAGCGGAGGCCCGGGCAGTGGTTTGTATAAATCTGTTGATGGTGGTGCTAATTGGAAACAGATTCACAATGGGCTTCCGGAAGAAAAAGGCAAAATGGCGATTTCACTCTGCCGTGCCCATCCCGAAATGGTTTACGCACTGATTGAAAGTGATTCGGATAAAGAATTAGGTGGTTTATTTGCTTCCGAAAATGGAGGCGAAAGTTGGAATCGTGTAAGTGCAGATCATCGATTAATTCAAAGAGCCTGGTATTACACGGAAGTGTTTGCAGATCCCGTTGATGAGCACACGGTATATGTATTAAGTGCTCCTGCTTTAAGGTCGATCGATGGTGGCAAAAGCTGGGAAAGACTTTCCGGCCCACATGGCGATTATCACGATCTGTGGATCAACCCCGAAAATCCGAGGAACCTGGTGATTGCGGATGACGGAGGGGCAGGCATTAGTTTCAACAGAGGAGAAACCTGGTCCCGGCAAAGTAATATGCCTACAGGTCAGTTTTACCGATTAAATGTCGATAATGCTTTTCCTTACCGGATCTATAGCGGTCAGCAAGACAACAGTAGTATTCGGATCGCTTCCCGCGAATTAGGGAGTTGGGGTATCAACGAACAAAGCTGGGATCCTTCGGCCGGAGGGGAAAGTGCTTTCCTAGCCTTCGATCCGGATAATCCAAGATTTGTAATGGGTGGAAGTTATTTAGGTACCATAGATATACTGGATAGCGAAGCCAATGCCAGTACCAATATCATGGCGGCTCCCATCCAATACCTCGGAAGAGATGCGAAGGATATGAAATACCGCTATAATTGGAATGCTCCGATTATCTGGTCACAACATGAACCCAATACCTTTTATCACGGGGCTCAGTATTTATTGCGCACAAGGGATATGGGCCAGAGCTGGGAGGAAATTTCGCCTGATCTGAGTCGGAATGAAAAATCTAAACAGGGAAAAGGAGGCGTGCCCTATACGAATGAAGCAGTAGGTGCCGAAAACTATGGCACAATTAGTTATGTCATTGAATCACCACATGAAAAAGGAGTGATCTGGGTCGGAACCGATGACGGACTGGTTCAACTAACAAAAGACGGCGGGGTTACCTGGGTAAATGTAACACCGACAGACCTGGAAGAGTGTCTGGTCAATGCGATCGACGTATCTCCCCATGATCCGGGTACAGCCTATATTGCAACAACCCGCTATAAGTTTAATGATCATCGCCCGGGTTTATACAAAACCAAAGACTATGGAAAAACCTGGACAAATATCTCAAAGGGAATTCCTGAAGGGGCATTCACCCGGGTAATTCGGGAGGATGAAGTACGAAAAGACTTGTTATTTGCAGGCACTGAAACGGGTGTGTACATTTCCTGGAATGGCGGCCAGCATTGGGAATCCTTCCAGTTAAATCTACCTGTAACTCCAATTACGGATCTCCTCATTCGTCACGATGATCTTATTGTGGCGACCTCCGGAAGAGCCCTCTGGATACTGGATGACCTGGAGCTGATTCGCCAATTTGAGCCAGACTCAGAAGGCCCAAAATTATTTCAGCCCGGTCCTGTCTATTTAGCCAACGGTGGCAGCGAATTGAACGAGACCTCAGAAGATTTTCGCGGAAGCGCCCCACTAAATGGCGTAAACCCGGCGAACGGTGCCGTGATCTATTATCGGTTGCCTGAATTACCTGACAGTATTTTGGTGGAAATGGAAATTCGAGACAGTCAGGGTGTGCTGGTGCGGCAATTCAGTTCGAAAGAAGATAGCCGGTTTCAGCCATGGGCTGGTGGGCCGGATCCCGAACCAGCACTGCCAAAATCCAAAGGCTTAAACCGATTTGTATGGAATCTTCGTTATTCGACGATGCCGGGAGTGCCAGGTGTATATATTGAAGCCAACTACAGCGGACACAAGGCCGTTCCGGGCATTTATTCGATCAAATTAACATATGGCGACTTGACAAAGACCACGACGGTAGAGATATTAGCTAATCCACTGTATTCAAACAGTTTAGAAGACTATCAAAATTACCATGAATTTATGGCTTCCATGGAATCAGTTGTGGATGAAATGCACCAAACCGTGAATACCTTAGAGGATGTAAGAAAACAAATCGAAGCCATCTTAGGGAAACTTCCGGAAGGAGCTAAATACCAGGAACTCAAACGGAAAGGAAAGGCCTTAATAGAAGATATTCGCGCCTTTGATGAAGATATGGTTCAGCGGAAATCAAAAGCATACGACGATGTGGAAAATTTCCCCAACAAATTTACAGCGGAGTACTTATTCCTGATAAATATGACGGAAAGCGATATCCCCAAAGTAAATCAGGGGTCCAGAGACCGATTAACAGAACTCGACGCCCAGTGGATCATATTGAAGGAGCGTGCCAGAAAGCTATTAGAAGAGGACGTTCCGGCATACAATACCTTATTATGGGATGCCGGTATCGGAGCCCTGTGGGAAGCGGTAGAGTAGGGGATGGACCTGTCAGGTCGACAACCTGACAGGTTACCGACCTGACAGGTTGCCAACCTGTAAAACGCTTATAAACGTTTAAAGTGGTTTGAAAATACACCTCGATTTAATGCGGGCTTTTTGATTTCTTACTTTATTCTTACAAACCATAAGGCAACTTTCACGTCCTTTGAATTCGTTTCCATTTTATACAAATTCTATCATGAGTACATATATAAGCACGCTAATCGGACGGTTACGATTAATCGCTTTTCTGGAAGGTATTTCACTGATTATTTTGGTTTTGATTGCCGTCCCCTTGAAATATTATTTTGATTTCCCGTTACTTGTCAAAGTAGTCGGTCCCATCCATGGCGTGTTATTTTTGGGCTTTGTATTCTACACGGTACGGGTTAGTTTGGAAGAAGAGTGGAAGTTCTGGAAAACCACTTGGAAAGTGCTGCTTTCCAGCCTTATTCCCTTTGGTACCTTTTATATCGATCGGAAAATTCTCCGGGGCCTGCACGATCTGGAGCTTGCCAGATAGAGTGTAGTTTTGAAACTATCGATCCTGGAAAGGGAAGGCAGTGAATAAATAGAATCAGTTCTCGTCGGGATGGAGGATGGATTTTTATCTTTTGGGTTTCCCAAAACTCTGTTAGCTTTAAACCCATGCCGAATACTACACCTTCCCTTGTCAGACGAATTCTTATTATGACAACCCTGATCACCGCAGGGGAGGCCATATTTTTGTTACCCTTTGCTTTGCCCCGAATCTTCCGACCAACCTTATTGGAAGTCTTTGGAATCACCAATCTGGAGCTGGGTTTAGCCTATTCGGCCTATGGGGTAGTCGCTATGATCGCTTATTTTTTTGGCGGTCCGCTGGCCGATAACTACTCTCCCCGTCGATTGATGACTGCGGCTATGATCTCCACTGCACTTGGAGGTTTATACTTCGCCTGTATTCCGGCGGTTCGAATGCTCACCTTTTTATACGGCTTTTGGGGCTTGACAACCATCCTGGTCTTTTGGGCAGCCCTGATCCGGGCAACACGGGAATGGGGTGGCACCAACAGCCAGGGTCGGGCTTATGGTTTTCTGGATGGGGGGCGCGGACTTTTGGCTGCCCTGGTAGCCTCTATTACCGTTGCAATCTTTGCTAATCTGCTGCCGGCAGATGTGGCTTCGGCGTCTTTAGCCGAGCGCACCGCTGCACTTCAATCGCTCATTTGGATCGTTTGCGGAATAGTCTTTGCCATCGGTCTGCTGGTCTGGTTTTTTATCCCGGATTCTAATGCTTTACCTAAAAGCGATAAAAAAAGAAGGTTCAATATAGAAGGTGTTCAAAAAATTGCGGGCATGCCGTCGGTCTGGCTCCAGGCTGTTATCATCCTTTGTGCCTATGTTGCTTACAAGGGGGTGGATGACTTCTCCCTCTATGCCTATGATGTTTATGGGTATGATGATGTGGATGCAGCTAAGATCGGTACGCTGGCTTTTTGGATCCGCCCCTTCGCAGCTCTGGGAGCTGGCTATTTTGGGGATCGGTTTAGCGCATCCAAAGGCATTGTAGTCAGTTTTATCATTCTAATATTAGGAAGTCTTACGCTCGCGAGTGGTTGGCTTCCGCCGAATGTACACTGGATGCTGGTCCTGACAATTGCCGGTACCTGTGTTGGAATTTATGCGTTGCGCGGAATTTATTTTGCTTTATTCCAGGAAGCAAATGTACCGTTGGCTTTTACAGGTACAGCAGTTGGTTTGGTTTCGGTAATCGGCTATACTCCGGATATTTTTATGGGTCCGCTGATGGGCTATTTATTGGATAGCGCCCCCGGTGCTACAGGGCATCAGCACGTCTTTCTGGTCTTAGCTTCATTCAGTTTTATTGGCCTGATGGCAGCGCTTGTTTTTCGCCGGATAAGAAAGACTGTTTAATTTTGAATGAGCGTTCGACCGTTTAAATCGTTTAAACAGTGAACTTATCGACCCTGGACCAGGTCTGAATAATTTTTAATGCTGAATTTTGAATTTTGAATGAGATCACTAACTAGCTAATTCTTAAGTCTCAATTTTGAATTTTGAATGAGATCACTAACTAGACTAATTCTTAAGTCTTAATTTTGAATTTTGAATTCGATACTAACTAACTGAAAAACGAACCCACTAACTCACAGGACCACAGGACCACAGGACCACAGGACCACAGGACCACCGAATCACTCCTCTCCGGCTCCACCAGCCTTGCTCTTCAAGTGCTCTATATAAAACTCGACCGGACGTTTGTGTGAATCGATGAGGATTTCTTCAAAATCCATGATGGGCATCTTTTCGCGGGAGGAGATCACATCCTGATCTATTGGGGTAAACGACTCATCCTGTTGTGGAATTTTTACCGCCTCAGCGTTTTTATCCCACAACTCCGTAATTTCTAAAAAGTACTGGTAATGATTATCTGATCGCTCCACGACATCCACTACCCACGGACTGATATCGGCCGGATAATAGCCGGTTGACTCCAGACATTCCAGCACGAGCGTCTGGAGAATCCACATAGCTCTTTTTTGTTCCGGGTGGTCCATGAATTCGGCCCTCCGATCGTATTCCTGGTTCAGAACTTTTAAGGTTGCGATGCGGTCGAAGGAAAGAGTCGTGAGGATTTCTTCCAGTCTTTCCAAATATACTTCCCCTTTCGAATATTTTCGATCTCCGGTACCACCGGGGAATTTAATATTGGGCTGACTCGGATTATATTTATTCTTGGTACTTAACACTAATAAAAACAGTTTTCCTTCATCCACAAAAGGAAAAAGCATTCCGGCAAAGAAAGAATCTGTATGAAGGTCTATCTGTTGGAGTTTGTACATGTCTTAAAAGGATAAAGTCTCAAAATTGCAGCCAAAGTAGGATTTTTTTAGAAATGAAATTCTACCCCAAATGGAGAAATTGCCAGGAGGGAGCCAAATTTTGTCTAATCAAATGCCCGACTTGCAGAATGATCCCTGTTTTACAATATCTCCCTGAATACCTGAATCAATTGCTCTACTTCTTGCAGCGTGTTGTAATGCACTAAACTTACCCGAACGACTCCTTCATCTAAATCCAAACCGAGATCGTGGATCAACTTTTTAGCATAAAAATCACCATATCGGATGCCAATTCGATGTGGATCTACCTTTTTTACGATGTCCGAACTTTTTAAATTGGCATGTACAAAAGAAATGGTGGCTACCCGAGTATTCCGATTGCTATTCTCCATACCTATGATCCGAACCGCAGGAAGCGTTCGCAAGTAACTTATCAGGTGTTCGGCCAGTATTTCTTCATGCGCAGCAATCAGTTCAAAAACCTTCGAAAACTGATCTTCTGCGACTCCGGGGAAATGATGTTTTTGAAGAGCGTCCAGATAATCCAATGTGCCCTGCAAACCGTAAGTAAGCTCAAAATTGAAATTACCAGGCTGTAATTTATAGGGTACCTGATCCTTGCCGATGAAATAATGGTTGAGGCCGTCCAGCCCGCGAAGCAACTCATACCTGCCGTAGAGGACGGCCAGGTGAGGACCAAATACTTTGTAGCAACTATAGACGTAAAAATCTACATGAAGTGCCTGTACATCGATTTGCCGATGTGGTGCATAAGCTACACCGTCCACGCAAAAAAGGGCTCCCTTTTCATGTACGAAGTCGGCAAATTCCCGGATTGGATTTATGGTGCCCAGGATGTTTGAAGCATGCACCATCGCTACCAGCCTGGTACGAGTAGTTATAAGTTTCTTTAGATCATCCAGCTCGAATGTAAGGGTGTCCGGGTTCAGCTTCCAGATTTTAATGATGATGCCCTGTTCTTTTAGATCGGTCCAACAGGATACATTGGCTTCATGATCTGAATTGGTTACAATTACTTCATCCCCCGGTTTCCATTGGCGACTCAGGCAGATGCTAAGAATTCTTAGTAACAGGGTAGTGGAAGGACCGACAACGATTTCTTCCTGGCGGGAAGCATTAATCAATTTGGCCAACCCTTGTGTGACCGCCTTTAATTTTTGGCCGCTCACGGCGGATACTTCATAAGAAGCCCCTTGCTGAACATTATAGTGGCTAAGGTATTCTGTGATTCGCTCAATTACCTGACGGGGTACCTGAGCACCTCCTGCATTATCCATAAAGACAAAGTCGTTTTGTAATGCAGGGAATTGGGATCTTACAAATTCTGAATCTATCATCCTCTAAAGATAGAAAATCACATAGTCCTTGCCAGTACTTTCCTTCCTCTGGCTTATTCGTGCATTCACCAATAGAATAAGGCCGTTCACCATAAATGACTTTTTTCATGCGCTAAATTGACTGAAATTGAAATTGTATTTGAAATTATTGACTCCAGTCTTTTAACTCTTGGCCTTATGAATGATATCTGTTTAACCGATTACGCTACTACCTCCGATGAACACCGTATTGCCTTGTTTTGTGAGAAATCAGATAAACTAAATCTGACTTTTAATATTTCCGTTCAATTTAAAATAGAAGGTGTAATTGAGCCCGATATTTTTAAGGAGGCCTTGTTTGCCGTTACTGAACGGCATGAAAGTATGCAGTTAACCTTTTTTAAAAAGGCCGAAAAAATATTTAAATCGGTTGAAGGATTATCCTTGGAAATATTGCCATTTTTTTATCATGATTTCTCAAAGGTTGCAGATTCCCGGGAACGGATTCATGACGTATATACGAATTCCTTAAACAGCCCATTTAATGTATATAAGGAAGCCCCCTGGAGGTATCATTTATGCAAAATTGAAAATGGAGTTCATATTGGCATTTTGACGGCCCACCATCTTATTGGTGATTTTAATAGCGCCTTAATAATTGGAAAGGAACTGCAATGTTTTTATGATAGTCTCTCCACAGGTAGTTCATTCCACTTCCAGTCTTACAGCGAAAGTGACTTGCAGGCGATAGAAGAAAGTGCCTCTTTCGAGGATCCTTTTTTTGACAGATATAAAGAAGATATCATTGAGGAAGTAGCCGGTATTCAGGATTTAAGTTTTACAGATCGAAAACTATTATTTCACGAGCGCACTTTTGAACTAGATAATGTCCTGTTTAATATACCAGAAGCGCTGCGGACGCAGGTGAATAAGCTGGCTTTGAAAGAAGAAATTTCAGAACTTGTTGTGTATTTGTCGGCTTTTCAAATAGCCATACAGGAACTAAGTAGCCGGGATGAATTTGTGATTGGATTACCGGTGAATATCCGTCCAGGAAAGCGATTCAGAGGGGCTGTTGGCTATTTATCCAAACCCATGTTCTTACCGGTAGAGTTTAAAAATATAGCAAGTTACCGAGACCTGGTATCAACCAATATTTCTAAAATTAAAAAATCTGCCAGAAGAAGATACTTCCCTATCGGAAGATTAGCTGAACAACTAGCCGCAGAAAAGGCAACACTGCCAAAAATAAATGTGTTGTTTAATTATTTGGATTGTAGATATATTAATGACCCGTCTTGCGACACAAGCATTAGCGTTATTCCTAAAGGTTTTACGCACTCAAGTATGGATCTCTGGTTGACTGTTCAGCGCGAAGAAGAAGCAACCGTAGTTAAGCTGGAGTATTCAAAAGATATATTTGAAACAGAACAATTAAACGATTTTAATCAATTATTCCTGGATACAGTAAGTGCTATTTGTGCGAATTACGAAAACCCGATTCATAAAGCAACAGCTGAAAAGGAAGAATTGAGTGACGTGCTAATTACCGGAACTTTTACACTGGACCCAATTGAAAATGCACTAGCTGAATTTGCCGGGAAGACCAAATTGTTGCCCTATCACCAGGTAATGCAAACCCTGCTTAATGCTGATATGAGTGGTATGGAGCACGCGACATGTATTAGCATTCTCTTTCGACTAGCTGATTTTTTTAAGCATGGAAAATCAGCAGAAATTTCAGAAAAAGAGGTAGCTGAATTTTGTACGGCATTTGTTCAGGCAATTTCATTTTCTATAGCCAATAAAAATATCAAACACCAACTCATTTTTTGTCCGGTCGAATCTTCTACAACGCTATTAGAAACGTACAGTGATAAATTATTAAAAGAACTTAAAGAAATTGACGGACTTTCTGTCGAGGATTTAGAAGGTTTGTCTGAGACTTCCATTTATAATGCGCAAACAAATGAAGTTGCTCATATTCCTTATGCGATCCCTTTCTATAATAAATTGGCCTTTTTCATTTCTAAACATCATTATCAATCCAAGCACCCTGTACCAAAAGTAATCGTACTCGATTGTGACAATACGCTTTGGCGCGGAGTGATTGGCGAGGATGGATTGGATGGAATTGAAATATCTCCTGCTTTCCAGGCTTTTCAGCGAAAGCTGCTTGTTTGTCATGAACAGGGAATCCTTCTGGCACTGGCCTCAAAGAATAATGAAGCGGAGGTCCTGGCTGTTTTTGATACGCATCCTGATATGATTTTGACACGCGATCATATCGTGGCGCACAAAATTAACTGGAATCCTAAATGTCAGTCGATACTGGAACTACAGGAAGCATTAAATCTTGGATTAGATTCCTTCCTTTTTGTGGATGATAATCCGGTGGAGGTGGACCAATGCAGCACCCAGGTTCCGGAGATGCTCTCGGTTTTATTCCCAAAAGAAGAATCAGCCATATTAAATTTTGCACAATACCATTGGTCGATAAACTATCACGAAAACAAATCTTCATTCAACAGAACCCAGGCCTATAAACAAGAAACTGTTCGTCAAAATATCAAGCAGGAACTGGTGTCTGTCGAAGATTATATTGCAGCTCTGGATATGCGGGTGAATTTTATTGCACTTGGTGAAAATAATATGGATCGAGCCAGCCAATTGACACTGCGAACTAATCAGTTTAATCTAATTGGCGAAAAGCTTACTGTACCGGAACTCAGTGCACAAATAACAAGTGGAGCACGTTCCGGAATGCTAATTAATGCCGAAGATAAATATGGCGATTATGGTATCATCGGACTTATCCTGTACCGTTATTCAAACCACAAAATGGTGGTTGAAAATACAATGCTAAGTTGCCGGGTACTCGGAAGAGGCTTAGAATTTCATTTGTGCCAATGGATTCTGGAAATGGCGCGCAGTCAAACCTGCAAATCAATCCGATTTGAATTCCGTGATACAGGAAGGAATCTCCCAGGGTTTCAGTTTTTAAAGGCCTTATCCAATCTTGGCGATTTAGATTCCCTGGGATTGTCGATAAGCCTGAAAAACATGGAGCAGGTGCGACCGGCTACTTTTATTCATAAATCAAACTGTGCAGAGAAGAAAAGAAAAACGATCAGACCAAAGGCTATTATAAACAGGATTTCAGAAGCTAATGATTTAGCGCATGCTTTAAACGTATTTAAACAGCAGAAAGCAGACACTGAAGAAATTCTTTTTGACAACGAAGTTTTATCCAGACTTTGGTTGAATGCTACCTATAGTACCGAATTAATTCCGGATATGTCCTTCTCTGATCATGGTGGCAGCTCTCTCGAATGTGTGTTTCTACTTACCGAGATCAATAATGTCTTTAAAATTGATTTAACAATAGATGAATTGTATGCGAATGATACTTTTCAAAAATTAAATCTTTTAATAGAGTCTAAATTGAAAATCGGGCAGGGAGATACTGGACAGTCAGACAATCGATTAGCAGTATTTCTAAAGGATATGGAACTGTCATACGAGGATGTTCCTTTCCAACAATCAACTATTCCACAACGCCAGACTGAATCAGAATTAATTCTTTTGACGGGTGCTACCGGATTCGTGGGTATCCATATTTTAAAAGAGCTATTACAACAGCATGTTCAAACCGAAGTGGTTTGTTTAATTCGAAGTTCAGATGCACAAGACGGAAAGAATCGCCTGATTAAAATATCCGAAGAATACAAGGTATATTTTTCAGCTGCAGAATTATCAAGAGTTCGATGTATATCCGGTGATTTAGGGCGTTCCGGTTTAGGGATTTCTTCAGATCAGTGGTCGCAATTGAGTCAAACACTTACACGGATTGTGCATTGTGGTGCGAAGGTTAATTTCTTCGATAATTATGAAAGGCTGAAGCAGGTCAATGTGGATTCAACGCGTGATCTCTTAAAATTGACTTCACATGGCAAACCAAAAAAGTTTGTCTATATCTCCACAATTGGTGTTTTCCATAGCGAGCAAAATGTTGGACTCAAACGGTTTGAGGAGAATTTTGCTACAGGATCTCCTGATTTACTTCCTACCGGGTATCAACAATCCAAATGGGTCTCCGAGAAATTGGTTTCAAGGGCTATGGAGCGTGGTGTGCATGCGCAGGTTATACGGCTGGGGGTAATTGCCGGGAATCCCAATACAGAGTCCATGAATCTCTCCGATGTTTTTGTGCATTTCCTGGCTTCTATATATAAGATGGGCGCCATACCACAAATGCGGGATATGGATTTCACTCCAGTGGATTTTGCTGCCAAAGCAATCGCTAAGATTTCGGAAGTAAGCGATACTTCCGGCGGGATTTATAATTTGGTTAGTCCGAAACCTATTTCTGTTGAAACGCTGGCCTTATGGGCAAAAATGGGCGGTGATAAACTGGAGTTGCTCCCGTATTCGGAATGGAAAAATAAACTGGATGTATTTTTTGAAAACAACCCAACAGATACACTAGTCAAATACTCCCCTTTATTTAGAGGACGTAATGACCAAAGCAGTTTTATTGAAATTTTATTAAAGGCTCCGATTGTCAGTACCGCTAAAACAGATGCGATATTGTCAAAAAATGGCTTGGTTTTTCCGGATATATCGCAAGAAATGTTGATGCAATATCAAAGTTCCTATATCAGCCAGGAGCTCATCGTGCCTGATTCATCCAAAGAGATCAGAAATCAAAATAACCTCTTTTGGATTGTAGAAGAAATGAATGGTTATGTGCAACAACAGGCTGTCGCCAAATTAAATGATGCGGATTATTTTGCCGCTTCCGCGAAAGGTAAAGAGGCCGGCCAATCATTTCGAATAGACTTTAAAGGCCATGTAAAAAGCCTCGTTGATTTAATGACTTCCAAAAAAGTACATCTGAATGGCCAGATTTATTGCCCTGCCATCGATGCTAATCCGTTAGAGGTTCAGGAAGGCGTATTAACGATTTCTCCTTTTGAAGGATATGCCCCCGGCAGAAAGGATTCACTTATTTTCCTGACTTATGAGGTGCAGTGTATTTCAAGTACAGGCATTGAATATATAATGAACGGGTACAAGGTTTCAAGTAATGTCCCAAATATGTTTTATGAATTAACTCAGGTTTTATTTACGATAAAAGAAAAAAAGAATCCTGCTACCCAATGGGTTGGCGTTATCGAAATTCCATTCCAACAACTTTTCCGGGATCAGGTTAATTTAATGACCTTCCGGGAAGGTCTTTCTGATAAGGAAAAGCTAAAATGCCAAAGTGCCTGGATGGGTATCCTGATGATGAATTCTATGAAAAATTACATGAATATCACCTTAAGAGACAATCCTATTGACTGGAATGATTTATATGCTTTCGCGAAAAGCATACCTCGAGTAGAGTCTATGATTAATGGCTATATGAAACAGCTCGGACGATTGAAGAAATTTGGTTTCTTATCGAAAATGGCAGACTTCCAATTTACAAACTGGTTTAAAAAGAAAACAATATGATGACCCTGAAAATGAATAGATATGATGTGAAAAATATCGAAGGTTGTAAATATGAAAACTATACCCTGACAACGGCGGATGGTCTTCAGTTAAAACTTGCCCGATATTACCGTTCGACCAGTACTCCCGCTGTTTTGCTTTTGCATGGATTGACCAGCTCTTCGGAAATGTTTTTGGGAGAGGAGTATTTCAACCTGACGGCTTACATGTTAGAAAATGGACTGGAAGATGTCTGGCTGTTGGATTGGCGTGGAAGCGGTACCTATAAAAAGGATCATTTAACCTTAAATAACAATGTTGATGAAGTTGCCTTTTATGACATTCCCCTTGCTGTGAATTTTATTCAGGAAAACACCACGGAAGGACTCCACATTGTTGCACATTGCATCGGTTCAATGGCATTGGCAATTGGCCTGGCTACTAAGAAAGTTAAAAATGTACGGAGTGTGATTTTGGGGAATGCCGGTTTATTTCCGAAGCTCAATATTGGCTCCATGCTGCGTTTATATGCGATGCCTCAATTTACAAAATCTGTTTTGGGGGTAGATCATTTTGTGGTTGATCCGGAGGACGTTGATTTTCAGGATGCCAGCATGTTGCTGATGCAGGCATCAAACTTTGCTCAAAATCAATGTGAAAACCCGTCCTGTAAAATGTTGAGCCTGGTTTGGGGGGCAGGACATAAAAATACCCTTTTTAACCACGATAATTTTTTGCCCGAAACGCACGACAAGGTTCATGAATATTTGGGTCCTGTATCTCTTTCGTATTTTCGACATATCCAGAAAATGTTGCACCATAATGCGGTACTCAGTTTGGATGGCCAAACTAATTACCTCGATTTGGCCTCCAATATAAACGTGCCGCTATTATTAGCTGTCGGAACAGAAAACCTTTGTTGGTATGATTCTATTCAACGTTTTCATGAATTACTGAATACCTTTTTCGAAGATGTAGATCAAGATCTGCTGGAAATTCCAAAATATGGGCACATGGATCTTTTTATGGGTAAAAATGCCTATTCAGATGTGTTTCCGCAGTTTCTCGATTTTTTGAAACAGCATTAATAAATCCCCGAAAAACCCCTCCGCGTCCCAGCGAGAAAACCCCTCCGCGCCCCAGCGAGAGAAAACCCTCTGCGCCCCAGCGAGAGAAAACCCTCCGCGCCCCAGCGAGAGAAACCCCTCCGCGTCCCAGCGAGAGAAACCCC